>JAEZNF010000483.1 GCA_023441845.1 Bacillota bacterium
ATTTCTATGCTCAGGTCTTATTGTTAAATTTACTGGGGGGTATAAATGTGTATAGAATTATGAATGAAACACGTGGGATAATTTTTGATATGGACGGCGTTATTATCGATTCCGCATGCCTTCATGAGGAAAGCTGGAAGCGCATTTCAATTGAGTATGGATTCCCCTGGGAAGAAAAGCTTGATTTTAGAAAGGATATTATGGGAGCCAGCAGTGTTGACTCTGCTCGAATCCTTTTTAAGCATCATGTCCAAAAATATGATTTATCTGTGATTTGTTCAAGAAAGGATGAAATATATTACGAACTGCTTAAAGAAAATGTCAATAGCCTGGCAGTTCCCGGTTTTATAAATTTCTTTAATTCTGCAGCTACATTGGACATCCCTATCGGGTTGGCTACCTCTTCCCCATTTGAAGAAGCTGAATTTGTATTAAAAAGCTTTGGAATATATCATCGGTTTAATGCAATAACCTGTATTTATAATGTCCAAAACCCTAAACCCCACCCTGAGATTTACCTTAAGACTTGTGCCGGACTTGGACTTGAACCGTCTTCTTGCATAGGCTTTGAGGATAGCATAACGGGGATTAAAGCCCTTATTAGTGCAGGAGTTAAATGCGTTGCAGTCGGAACATCATTGACATCTGAAAGATTGAAATCGGAAGGGTTGGAAGTCAGCCTCTACATTGAAAATTTTAATAAACTATCTTTGGACGTATCAAACCATGACCACCCATAACTAACTGGTGGTTTTCCAAGCCCTATAAGATCACTTACTTGCTGAAGCCCCGGTACCAGCCGTATATATGCCCTACTGCTCTTAAGAGGGCATTTTTAGTCGCATCTTACTAAGTTTTTGTACACTAAATCTACTTTCTCTATTTAAAAAAACCACTCATAGCTATAAGCCTTATCTGATTCCACAATTAATTCATGGAAATAAAGTAATCATATGTCAAAAAACAAAACCTCATATTATATTGGTCAAGTAACACAATCAAAAACAGTATGAACATGGCAGTACTGAAATCTGGAGGCGGCAGATTTATGTTAAGTCAGTTTGAGCTTAAAAACAAGAATATACCTGCAGCATATTATGACAAAAAAGTATATAGCTTCTCGGATTGATAAATACCTGAATGATATCTGCAATGAGATATCAAAAATGCAAATGAGCAGTGAAAGTGTGGAAAAACCAAGAGAGCATTTATTTCTATTGACTTTTTATTAATTATTACATGTGTCACATGACAGTATGTAACTAGTCACTATTTTCCAAATATAGTCATGACAATACGCAGTAACATTATGTCAAATAACGGTTAAATTTATATTATAATGGTGAAGTAAACATTTCTTTATAGCAGGTATCATTTGTATGGCACAGTAAATTAGCAACTAAAATGTCATTTGACATCATGAATCAAATGTTTTTTCTTTAACTCATGTCAAAAATGGTATCGACATGGCAGTTCTGGCGGTTGGAGGGATCAAATTTATGTTGAGTCAGTTTGAGCTTAAGAATAAGGATATACCTGTAGCATATTACAACAAAAGAAAGCATACGGCTTCCCGGATTGATAAATACCTAAATGATATCTGTAACGAGATATCAAAAATTCAAATGAGCAGTGAAAGTGTTGACATGCTCGTAAAATTACTTATGAATGCAGGTATTAAAAACAATGAAATAATGATTATGGGTTTTGTTGGCGATATGCATATGATAAGTCATGCAAATGCTGATTTTGTCAATACCAACGGTTTAAAAACCATCTGCATGGGAATACCCGAAATGACCGCTTTCGCTAATGATTACAAGCATCCTGCCAGTTTTTCCAATTGGCTTTTAAAAAGGGGTTTCTCAAACGGAAGTATATTGATAGGAGTACAACTGGACAAGCCGGGCCCTTTGCTTTCTGAGGCTTTTAATTATAACCGCAAAAACAACGGCATAAATGTGCTAATTACAAGCTCTATAGGAATTTATGATAATGTTGACGTATTGATACCGGTACATAGCAATAATACTCTTGCTGCCTGCGATATAGTACAGCTTATTTTCCACTACTTGTCGGCCAATATCGCTTTTAAAACAAATTGCTGTTATCCTGACAAGGGAGCCGGAAGCCTTAATGATTATTGCGGCTTGCTGCTTCAATCGATAAACAGTTCATCCTATTCAATTGATATTCTTACAGACATCACCATGCTTATAGATAAAAAAATCAAAAACGGAAAATCAGTTTTTACATTCGGAAACGGCGGAAGCGCAGCTATTGCCGCATATTTTGCCGATGGGCTTAAAGCCGCTTTAAAAGGCAATCCAAAGTATAAAAGAAATATAATCAATGCACCTTCATTTGCTTCTGATATTGTAAACTCTCTTGATAAAGGTATGTACAAAAGTGTTTTTACCAAGGTTTTAAAAAGTCTGGGCGTCGAAGATGATGATATCCTTATTGGAATAAGTTCCAGCGGTAATTCTGAAAATATAGTCCACCCGATGATTGAGATTCCGGGCGTAAACCGGGTTGGAATCCTCGGCTTTGATAATGGCGGTGTGATTGGACAGTCCGGTATGGCACAAAATGCTTTTGTTGTTCCCGACTGCGGCGGATTCAAAAGCTATCAGAGGGCCGAGGACGGCCAGAGGATTGCCTTAAGTTCCATTCTAAGCTCTCTTTAAACCACTCCAGAATTCTTAAAAAGAGGTACTAATTATGAATAGAATAGATTTTATCAGGGATAAGCTGTTAAAACTCCACAATATAGAGATAAAAGAAATATCTCAAGAAGATTCAAATTTTAAAATACCTGCCGAATTAAGACTCAAAAACGGTTATATGCATGATATTGAGGATTCCCTTTTCGAAGGACTTGATAAGTATGAATTAATCAATGCTGTATTGGTGCTTGAAGATATGTACAACACTTCGAAAAACAGGTATCAAAAGGTCAGGGTTGCCCTTTTTCTAAGCCGCATATACGGGTATTACCTCCCAAACAGCGGAAAACTTTTAAGTATCGGAACAATTCCATATCCTGCGGTATATGCCATGGAAAACAGGCAGTATGACAGTGTCATCGAAATACTGTCAGGCAGGCATAAAGACAAAAGCATGATATCAGAGGCCGAAATGAAGGTTTTGGGGCTTGCATACTGGAGAAAAGCCTTCAGCATTATAGAAGAACAGGTAAAGGTATGCTTTACGGCAAGGTTTCCGGAGCTTTTTGATATTGAGTCTCTCGATGGCTACTGCCTTAAGAATCCTTATTACTTTAATGATAATGCAGAGCATGTTCAAATGCCTGTCAGAATAGAACATACGAGCTGTGTAGGCTCCGATATTTTCTATCTGGCAATGGACCGTCCTCATAAAGCAAGGTGTATAAATATCTCGGTTGATCTCTACGACAATCAAGCCAAAACCACTAAATCCCCCATCAGCGTTATAATAAGGCCTGTAAAGGAAAACGGCATAAGGCTCACCTCGGTTGATCTTGGCGTTTCAAAGCTTATAAATGGTTTCGAGGATTTATTCAACATGCAAAATGACGACCTGGCACTTTTAAAAGCGGCGGTAATTGTATCAGGCATAGTACCTCCGGCTTTTAAAGAAAAGAAGCATAATACTTCCCTTTCTCAATTATTAAATAAATTCATGAGCGAAAACAATTCTTGTGAAGGCTTTGAGGTTATTTCAAGAGTTACAGATATACCGCGAGGCTCCGGACTTGCTGTAAGTACCAATCTGCTTGCTGCACTTATTCTGGCCCTTATGAGATTTTCGGGCCAAATGCCGAACAGGGACAGTGAAATCTCCGATGCGGATAAAATGCAGGTGGTGGCGCGCTGTATATACGGCGAATGGCTTGGCGGAAGCGGAGGAGGCTGGCAGGATTGTGCGGGCCTTTGGGGCGGTTTTAAGCTTATAAGCGGCCAGCCTTCCGATGCTGCGTTTGAGCCTGACAGTGCAGGTTCACTCTTACCCTCGTACGAGGAGCTTCAAATTGAAGACACTGTGGCGGAAAAGATTCTTTCATCGTTGGTGCTGGTGAATGGAGGAACCGGCCAGGATGTGGGACCTGTACTAAGGATGATAACGGAGAAGTACATTTTAAGGGATAAAGAAGCCTGGAACGCAAGAGTATCCACTGAAAACCGGTTTGATAAGATATTTGACTCACTCTTAAAAGGAGATATAAAAGAGCTTGGAAGGCTTGAGGATGAGGATTTCAAAGATCGCGCAAAAATTTCAATGCTGTCTGACAACCTCTATCACCGGAAAGTATACAAAAGACTTAAGGAGTTATTTAAAGACGATCTGTGGGGGTATGATTCAACGGGAGGAAGAGCCGGTGCAGGGGAAATTTTCATAGTAAACCCCGAGTGCCGCGAAGCTTTCGATAAAGCATTTCTTACGGTGTCAAGCGAGGTGCAGGAGGAGCTTAAAGGGCAAATGCACTTTTCCTCAGGGCCATTGATATATAAATATGAAATCAATAAAAAAGGTGTACTGATTGAACTGTTGGAAAAAGAGCAGGCTGAGATACTAATAAACCAATGGCTTAACGAAGGAACACAAAGGAAGACACCTATTGGTGACAGTATTCCGGAAATTGAAAAAATAAAAGAAAAATGCTACTTTAACGAGGCATTATTCAATGATCTGCAAAAAAAGTATATTGCCGGACAGATAACGATGAAAAACAATATCAGTGCCACAAAGGACAGAATTTCGCAGATTGATTTGAAAGATCCGCACGGAAATATAATGAGGCTGCCGGAAATGGATTCTCATGAGTATGAAAGCCTCTTTAAAGAAGGAGTGGAATTATTGAAGGAACCGCTGGCTTATATTACTCTAAACGGCGGTGAAAGCACCCGTTTTGGAGTATGTACCATAAGGGGACTTAATCCTTCATTTTATGTGTCCGGCAGGTATTGTTCCATGATAGAGCTTAAGATGAGGCACCTGCACTTCTTAAGTGAAAAATATAAATGCCCCGTATACCCAGTTTTTGTCAACAGCTTTTTTACCGATGAGTACACCATGAAGGTGCTTAAGAATAACCGGTATTACGGTTTAAACGAAAAAGATATTTTTCATTGTATTCATCAAATCAGCCACAGGGTTATTCCAAAGGTTGATGACCTTATTTATGATTTTGAGGTATTAAGAGAAAAAAGTGTAACGGTTCATGAGGAGGAGCTTCACAAACAATACTTGGAAGCAATGGCGGCCTGGGTTAAAGATACGGGTGAAGGCAGCATTTATGCACCCGAAGGACTTAACAAGCTTTATACTATTGTATCACCCGGACATTTTTATTCCTTTATGTCCATTGTTTCCGACTACACTCTCGGCTTTTTGCTGGAACGTGGTGTCAAAAGGCTTATTGTATCAAGTAATGACAATTTACTGTCAACCGTCGATCCTGCAATTCTTGCTTTGCATATTAAAAAAGGCTGCGGTACCACCTCTGAGGTTGTGCCAAGACTCTATGATGCCGGCGGGGCACCTGTAATCATTGACGGAAGAGTTGAAATTCTTGAGGACTTCTCTTTTCCCGATAAGGAAACATTGTGGAAAACGCCCTTCTTTAACCCCATAACTACATGGATAGAAATTGATTCGCTTATAAAGCTTCTGGAATTAACACCGGAGGATTTGATAGATGCGGCACACGGTAATGAAGAAAAACGGAGTAAGTGCAGGATGGCAGTAGATCGTCTTGCCGAAAAGCTTAATACCTATGTTGTATTAAAGCATATCTCTGAGGATATGGGTAACGGAATAACATACCGGTATCCTGTAATACAGTTTGAAAAGCTCTATGGAAATCTTATAGGACTTTTAAAACCGCTTTTCTTGGTGGTACCCAAGGTTTTAAGGCATACACAGATAAAATCGGTAGATCATATCTATCAGGTTACATCCGATAGGGCTTTGGAGGTTTTAAAACCGCAGATTATACTATAAACCTTTGTAATAAAAGTCTCGGGGCCATCCAGGCCATCTCGGCATTTACCGGATTTCCATTCGGTAAATGGCCCTAATTAAAGTTTTCCGCATTGAAAGGGGGGACATAGCCTATGGCCTATAATACAAGTTAAAAAGCATCAGCAGGAATTTCACTTTAAAAAACATGAGGGAGAGTGATTTGTTATGAAAAAAAGAAGTTTTAAAGGTTTTTTTGCTCTTTTATTGACCGTAAGCTTAATAGTGGGTTCCTCATTGGGTATCCAACTTCTTAACGGACATGCAGAAGGGTTATGCGGAGATTCTAATCCGACTGTAAGTTGTAACCTGGTAAGTTTAACAGGCAATTATTTAAATACTTATGCTTATTCATCCACCTATGGAGTTTCTAGCATAGGTTATCCAAGATTGATTACGAATGGCAATCAAATAAGGGCTAAAGTCTGGGCTTATGATACAGAAGGTATCTCAAGCCTTGAAGTAAGATTCGTGAAAAACACCTATACAGACCCGGCTTTCATTTGGGATACATATGGCAGCAATGTGGAGGAGATTTACAGTCAAACCTATTCACCATATATCAATGAAGACGAAAAAATACTTACATTTCAGATAACACCCGGAAGGTATATATTAACAACCACGGCAACTACAAC
>JAEZNF010000535.1 GCA_023441845.1 Bacillota bacterium
TGGGGTTGTGAGATTATCATTATTGGATTTAAATCGAATTTGACGAAGATTTAACGTTGAAAGCAGGGTTGTGATAGACAAATGAATCAATTGCGTTTACAAAATTATATTCATGCTTCAGCTATGAATAGAAGAATAATTCCTTGACTTTTGTATCGTTATATGTTAAATTATTTATTGCTCCGTCATGGAGGTCTTTTTTTTGTGCTATAAATATGAAGTGCTGAAAATTGCCGGTCGGACGAATGTGCAATACACCCTAAATATTAACAACAGGGGCTGGAGGTGTCGCAAATGAGAGTCAAAATTGTAATGGCTTGTATGGACTGTAAACAGAGAAACTACAATACCATGAAAAACAAAAAGAATGATCCTGATAGGATTGAAATGAAGAAATACTGTAAGTTCTGCCATAAGCATACGGTACACAAGGAAACAAAATAAATTGCGGAGGTGCACACATATGACCGAAAATGCACGCACATCCAAGCTGGCCAATGCCAGAAAAAAAATTGTCAAGTTCTTCAAGGATATTAGGAATGAACTGAAAAAGGTCATCTGGCCTACAAAGAGCCAGCTTATCAACAGTACCATTTCCGTATTGATGATATGCTTCCTTATTGGAGCAGTAATATGGGTGTCTGACGCAGTTCTTGCGAAAATAGTGGAATGGACTCTGGCGCGGTAATGAAGGAGGACATAAAACCTGATGCTTGTCAATGATATGCCCGAAATAGCCAAATGGTATGTTGTACATACGTACTCAGGCTATGAGAATAAGGTAAAGGCCAATCTGGAGAAGATAGTTGAGAACAGAAGTATGCAGGAACACATATTAGACATTGTTGTTCCGATGGAAGAACAGATCGAAATCAAGGACGGCAAGAAAAAAGCTACCTTGAGGAAGGTTTTTCCCGGCTATGTTCTGGTTAAGATGGTCATGACCGATGAATCCTGGTATGTTGTAAGAAATACCAGAGGTGTTACCGGCTTTGTAGGACCTGGATCCAAACCGGTTCCACTTACAGATGAAGAGGTGCGAACCATGGGTGTGGAAGAATTTGCACCTATGCTTGATTATGAAGTAAATGACAATGTACGTGTTACCAATGGTCCTCTTGAAAACTTCATAGGCATCGTAGAAGAGATCAATATGGAAAAGAAGAAGGTCAGGGTGGCCGTTTCCATGTTTGGCAGGGAGACACCTGTTGAACTGGAGCTCACACAGATACAAAAGCTGTAAAAACTGGTCATTTGCGAAGTAAATATGACCAAACAGGCGGTTTCATGAAATGGAATGCGCCACAGAGCGGGGCTTGATGCCCTTGAGATTTTATTTAATGGTAGTAAGCAGACCGAAAGGTCTCTTTCTATAGATTATGGATATTGTAAGATGTGCGCAGTAAGGGGCGAATAGGCTTTGAACTGCGCAATTTAGTGCAATTCCGATGAAAAAAGATTGGGAGGTGGATATAAGCCATGGCAAAGAAAATTACAGGTTATGTTAAGCTTCAAATTCCTGCGGGGAAGGCAACTCCGGCTCCACCGGTTGGACCAGCTTTAGGACAGCATGGTGTTAACATCATGGGATTTTGTAAGGAGTTCAATGAAAGGACTGCTAAGGACGCAGGATTGATTATTCCTGTTGTTATTACAGTTTATGCGGACAGATCCTTTTCATTTATTACAAAGACTCCTCCGGCAGCAGTGCTTCTGAAGAAGGCATGCAAAATCGAAAGCGGTTCCGGTAAGCCGAATTTGGATAAGGTTGCAAAGATTTCAATGGCAGAAGTAAGGAAAATTGCAGAACTGAAAATGCCTGACCTCAATGCAGCGAACATTGAAACGGCAGCCAGCATGATAGCAGGTACAGCCAGAAGCATGGGCATCGTAGTAGAGGAATAACAGCCCGGGGTTGGCCGTTCAGCTGAACTGAACGTACGCCCATGCAACCAGCAAAGTGGGAGGGAATCATTTCCCGAAAATATTACCACACAAGCGAATTTCGCGATGCGAAATCGCCGTAAAGGAGAGGATAGTAATGAAGAGAGGAAAGAAATACGTTGAGAGCGCTAAGCTCGTAGACAGAGCAATGCTGTACGATCCGGCACAGGCTATGGATCTGGCAAAGAAAACTGCTAAAGCTAAATTTGATGAAACAGTTGAAGCCCACATAAAGCTCGGCGTTGACTCCAGACATGCAGACCAGCAGGTCAGAGGAGCTGTTGTATTACCACACGGTACAGGTAAGGTTGTAAAAGTGTTGGTATTTGCAAAAGGCGACAAGGCGAAAGAAGCGGAACAGGGTGGAGCAGACTATGTTGGTGCTGATGACCTTGTTGCAAAAATTCAAAAAGAAAACTGGTTTGATTTTGATGTAGTCGTAGCAACACCTGACATGATGGGTGTTGTCGGCAGACTTGGTAAGGTGCTTGGCCCTAAGGGACTGATGCCGAACCCGAAAGCCGGAACGGTTACGATGGATGTAGCAAAAGCTATCACCGATATCAAAGCCGGTAAAATAGAATACAGATTGGATAAAACAAACATTATTCACTGCCCCATCGGTAAAGTATCCTTTGACGCCGAAAAGCTGGTGGACAATTTCCATACACTTATGGATGCCATCTTAAAGGCTAAGCCGGTTGCTGCTAAGGGCCAGTACCTCAAGAGCGTTGTTGTAACCTCAACAATGGGACCTGGTATAAAGGTTAATCCCACAAAGGTTACAGAATAACAGCTTTGAGAAAATGCTTTACATTGGGCAAATAATGCTGTAATATATGTAAGGAATTTAATATTTGACATACCACAGATAGTAGGTGCATTAGCGTAACAGACGAAAGTCGGCCTACCGAGGTAGAGCGTTTTTAATAAGGTGCTTAAACCCTTGTCTGTCTGCGGTGTGTAGATATACAAGGGTTTTATTGTTATACAGAATGAAGGAGGTGGATGATTTGGCTAAGGAAAAAACGATCAATCAAAAACGTGTCGTTGTTGATGGAATCAGTGAAAAGATGAAATCGGCAAAGGCGATGGTTTTTGCTGATTACAGAGGTTTAACCGTGGAGCAGGATACGGATCTCAGAAGCGCATTGAGGAAAGCCGGAGTTGAGTACAAGGTTGTCAAAAACACGCTGACCAGATTTGCTGCAAATGAGAACGGACTTGAAGCTTTGGACACATACCTGAACGGTCCGACTGCAATGGCTTCGAGCGCTACTGATCCGGTTGCTCCTGCAAAAATTTTAAGCGAATATGCCAAGAAATATAACAAGCTTGAGCTGAAAGTTGGCGTAGTCGAAGGAAAAGTTATTGATGCAGACGGGATTAAGGCACTCGCTGAACTGCCGCCGAGAGAAGTGCTTATTGCAAGAGTTCTTGGTGGATTCAATGCTCCGATATCCGGTTTGGTCAACGTTCTCAATGGGAACATCAGAGGTCTGGTTGTGGCTCTGAATGCAATAGCAGAACAAAAGGCAAATGCGTAGGTTTAATAAGAATAAATTAAAATAAAAATTGGTGGAGGTATTTTAAAATGGCTAGTGATAAAGTTTTAAATTTAATTGAAGATGTAAAGGCATTGACAGTATTGGAACTGTCCGAGCTCGTAAAGGCTCTTGAAGAAGAATTCGGCGTATCAGCAGCAGCTCCTATGGCAGTAGCAGCAGCTCCTGCAGCAGGCGCAGCAGCAGCTCCTGCAGCTGAAGAAAAAACTGAGTTCGATGTAATTCTCAAAGATGTTGGCGCAGAGAAAATCAAAGTTATCAAGGTTGTTAGAGAAATCACAGGCCTTGGACTTAAAGAAGCCAAAGATCTCGTTGACGGTGCTCCTAAGACTGTCAAAGAAAACGTTTCCAAGGATGAAGCTGCCGCTATGGAAGCTAAATTCAAAGAAGTTGGCGCTGCAGTAGAAATCAAATAAGCAAAAATTATAAGAAAAGTGCCCCTGATTGGGGCATTTTTTTTATGCTTTTTAGCTATCTATTAGCCGTGAAGACATAAAAAAATGGGCATAAAAAAAGCCATGGTAAGGCATAAAAATATCCGTTGACAAGTTGACAAGGATATGTTAGAATTATAAACTGCGTTATAAGCTTAGACTTGTACTGCATTGAAGAAAATGACTTAAATTTACCGACAAGTTGATTATAACACAGGGGAATAAATTAGACAAGATTTGTTAATAATTTATTAATGAGGCAAATTTACGTAATAAATTGCCGCCCCGTTGTAGTAGCCCCCTAAAGCTTTTAATAATACTACTAAAAGCTTAAATATACATCAGCGTATCTGAGGATTTCGCCGATGATCCGGTTGTATTGCATGAGCGTATTTTTTCATGCAAAAACGAAAATTTTCGCTGCGGTCTGTATCATTACATAATTAAAGAAGCGAAAAATTTCGGGAGATGTTCAATTTACACAAGTCATAATTTATGAGGTGATTATTAATGGTGCATCCCATTCAATTGGGCCGGAATACGAGAATGAGTTATTCCAAGATTGATGAAGTCCTGGAAATGCCCAATCTTATCGAAGTACAGAAGAACTCGTACAAATGGTTTTTGGAAGAGGGACTCCGGGAAGTATTCAGGGACGTTTCGCCGATTATGGACTATACCGGCAACTTGATACTTGAATTTCCAGACTATAAACTGGAAGATGACAATCCAAAGTA
>JAEZNF010000606.1 GCA_023441845.1 Bacillota bacterium
GTATACTTCTATGGCGGAAAAATCCCCTATATGCTGTTTTACACCGTGCTTATTCTTCCCATAGTATCAATCCTCTATACTTATTACATCGTTTTGAGATTTAAGTATTGCCAGGAGATTGATAAAAACTTCATAATGAAGGGAGATAAGGTAAAATTTCTATTTAGTGTGCATAATGAAGACTTTTTACTCTACCCCTACATGAAGATTAAATTTTGCGGAGAAAACACAATATTTGCAAACCAGTTCCAGACCAAGAATCTTTCTCTTCTTCCCTTTAAAGAGAAAAAGTATTCCTTCGAGCTGGAATGCAGGTATAGAGGCTATTATGAGATTGGAATCAAGTCGGTACAGTTGGAGGACTTTCTTGGTATCTTCAGAGTAAACTACAAAAACTTTGAAACCAAGTATATAACAGTATATCCAAAAATTATTTACCTTGACAGGTTTCATTTGCAAACCAACTTTATATCCGAAACACAATCGGTTTTAAATAACAGGTTTGAAGATATGTCTGCCATTTCGGACATCAGAAAATATATATATGGGGATAGCCTTAAAAAGATTCACTGGAAGCTCACTGCCAAGACAAATGATCTTATGGTAAAGAACTTTCAAAGCACTACCGAGACAAGTGCAATCATAATTCTGGACCTTAAAAAGAACAGTTTTTCCAGTGAAATAAATACCATAATTGAAGACAAACTGCTTGAAGCAACAGTTGCAGTAACATACTACTGTCTTTCAAACTGGGTACCCATTAAATTTGTATACTACGACGATGCCATAGTTGATATCCCGGCTAAGACCCCGCTGGACTTCGACGGTATTTACAAGATTCTTTCAAAAATCAATTTCATAGAAAAGATCGGAGTTGAGGCAATTCTGGATGTATATTTGAAAGAAAGCATCACAAAATCCAACGTAATAGTTTTTACATCAAATTTGAACTATGAGCTTTATAACCAGATATATAACACAAAATTTTCAAATTATGAGGTCAGTCTTATATATGTCTCCCCTGTCGAACTGACCGGAGTAAGAAACATTGAAGCAGAGGAAATTCTGGCTAATCTCCCCGAAGCCGGGGTGGATGTTTACAATATCAATATTTCAGACGATGTTAAATTTATTCTGGAGCGATAAATTATGAACCTTAAAAGAAACATTTTAAATTATGCGATGAACTTTATATTAGCACTAGCCCTGTGTTTTAGCTTTGTTTATGCCCTGACAGAGTCTATGGGGCTGAAATACTCACCTTTTTATATATTACTGGCTATTTCATGCCTTTATATTCTATATACCTTGATTTCATACAACAAGCTGGTATTCAGAATTTCAGGGATAGTAATTTTAGCCGCTGCAGCCGGAACGATATTTCTATTGTTCTACCGTTTCCGTCCATATGCAGATGCTTTTATAGACTGGTTTTACCGAGCTATAATACTTCAGGAGGTTATTAAGGACCCCACGTTTAGCTTTATTCTAACTATACTGATATGTATATTATTATCGCCCTTTACATTTTTCTTTACCGTTAAAAAATTCAGGTTCATACCTATACTGATATTCGGAAGTCTATTGTTTACCACTCAGTGGATGCTTGACTTCCTTGTAAGCTATATGTCCTTTTACTTATTTGTGCTTGTAATACTTGTTTATTATTTCAATCACATATATACAAAGAATTCCTCAAAGGAAGTAAATGAATATGCGCAGCCCGCTCTTTTTACAGTCTACGCCGTACCGGTATGCGCTATCATACTCATTATTTCATTTTTAATTCCGGCAAGTTCCAAACCCATCGAATGGAAGTGGCTTGACACGAAGATATCCAAATTATACAACTATATTGCAAATGGAGGCTCAACGTACAAGTTTGACTACTTTTCGGTTGCATCTTCAGGCTTTGGTGACGGTGACGGCAATTTGGGCGGCAAAGTAAAAAAAGATAAAACTTATGTATTAAAGGTTGACTCCCCTCGCCCCCTTTATCTTAAGGCTTCCGTAAAAGACAAATATACCGGCTCTAAATGGGAGGAATCAGAAGATAGTGACACAACTTCCTACAGCGCATTCCAAAATATCAGCAGTTTTGACTACGATAATATACTTAAGACTCTTAACGACTCCTATAGTTTTGACGTTTCTAATGTCAGCAGCGCAATCAAATTGAACAGAAGCTTTGCAGATTATGTGGAAATGCTTGCCGGAATGAGTATTCTTTCCAATGACGAGGATTTTCTCAATAAATATTTTTTCACCGATAACGTAAAGGTAACCTATCAAAACATATTAACCAGATCACTGTTCTTTTCCAACAACTTTTTTAACGTCAATATAAACAATGTTGACGTTAAGAGCAAGCAGAACGGAGTTATTCTGTCCGAAAAAAGGCTTTCCAAGAAGTTCAATTATTCATATACGGCCTATACGCTTAAATCCGGTGATGAAAAGCTGATAAAACTATTGAAGGAAAGCCATAGGGGCTTATATGAAGATTATTATAATGATATAAGTAATTTGTCAAAAGAGCTTTATGATGCGGCTGTAAGGGTCAGCAACAGCCCGGAGCCCGCCTACGAGTTATTTGATAATTACGGCTACAAAGCTCTTATTTTTAGCATAACTTCGGGAGAGAACCTTAACAATACTATCAAACAAGCACTCAGCCAGTATGGTGTTTCCCCGGAAAATAACAATATTATGCAATACAATATTGATAATCCTCACAATAATACAGTCTTTATCGCTCCGCTTAATGAAGAAACAGCCAATTATCCAAGCTTTAAAATTAAGGGCAAGGAATTTTCCGAACTTCAGTTCCTTATAGTGGTCCACGGCCTGTTAATCAGAAATTCCGAAGAGGCATACCAAAAGTATCTTCAGCTTCCCAATACATTGCCCGAGCGGGTTAAGGGCCTTGCCCTGTCAATTACATCTTCATATAACAACCAGTATGACAAGGTAAAAGCAGTTGAAAAGTACCTTTCATCCAACTACCCGTACACGCTGTCGCCTAAATCAACTCCAAAAGGACGCGACTTCGTCGATTATTTCCTGTTCGATATTAAAGAGGGCTACTGTACTTATTATGCCAGTTCCATGGCTGTACTTCTCCGCTGTGCCGGAATTCCGGCAAGGTATGTTGAGGGTTATGCCCTTTCCAGCCGGCCCAAAAGCGGAACAAATTATACTGTAACAAATGATAAAGCACATGCATGGGTCGAGGTATACTTTGAGGGTGTGGGCTGGATACCTTTTGAGCCTACCTCTTCATTCGGAAATTCATTTTATGGTAACAGAACCTCCGCAAGCGGCAAATCCCCATATTCTAAATTTGGTGACGGACGGGACCCAAATAGAACCAGACCAAGTATTCCCGAATTAAATGGCGACGGTACCAATCAAAACCAGTACCAGACTTATGCAAAGGCAAAAAACATTCCTGTGTGGCGTATAATAATAATTACAATATGTGTTATTGTGCTTATCACCGCTGTTATTATTCTTATAAACTCAATAAAAGGGTTTATACGGTCACGAAAGCCGGCAAAATTGTCTCCAAAGGAGAGCATTATCGGTTACTACAAGTACTACCTCGCCCTGCTTTCATCCGCAGGCCTTGAAATACTTCCTGGTGAGACACCTATTGTTTACTCCGAACGTATTGACAAGTATCTGACATCAAAGCCTACCAGTTTTGAATCGTTAACAAAAGTGTTTATGCTTGCCAGATATAGCCCCGATCCTTTGAGTGAAAAGGAAAAGGAATTAGTAAAGTCATATATGCCTGAAATAACCGAAAAAATAAGGTACAGGCTGGGTAAGTTGAAATACTTTATATATAAATATATTATGGGTAAAATTTAAATGATGTGATTAAAGATAAACAACATCAAACCTTAATATAATCAATTAGCTCAAATAGCGATGCCTTAACGCTTTTTGAGCTAATTAATAAATTCAATTATAAAGCTGTTTATCTATAAATAATAATTTCTTGAAAGCACCTTTGACAAAGGATTTATGATTATATAAAATTAAAATGATGCACTATACTTTTTTTAAAAGGTGACTTTAATATGATTGAAATTCCTCCGGTAATTGGAGATTTTATTAGTTACATGGAAACCATAAAAGGCAAATCCAAAAACACAGTAAAGGAATACCTTTACGATTTAAGGCTTTTTTTCCGATTTATAAAACTTAATAAAAACTTGGTTAAAAAAGACATCGAATTTGATGAAATTGACATTTCGGATATTACAATTGAGCATATAAAAGCTGTCACTTTGAGCGATTTGTACTCCTTTATGTCCTTTATGAGCCGTGAACGGGATAATGGCGCAAGTTCGCGTGCCAGGAAAGTAGCCAGCCTTAAATCCTTTTTCAATTACCTTACCAACAAGGCAAAGCTTATAGACTATAATCCTGCAAGTGAACTGGAGTCTCCTAAAATAGTAAAGAGACTGCCGAAGTATCTGAACATTGATGAAAGCAAAAAGCTTTTAAGCTCAGTTGAAGGTGCAAACAGCGAAAGGGACTATGCTATAATCACTCTATTTTTAAACTGCGGCATGAGGCTTTCAGAGCTTGTAAACATCAATATAAACAAAATAAAAGACGACACATTGACTGTTATCGGTAAAGGAGACAAGGAAAGGACAGTTTATCTCAACAATGCATGCAAAGCGGCAATTGAAGCCTACATGAAGGTACGTTCGGTTGATGGGGTCAAGGACAAGAACGCCCTGTTTTTGAGCGAAAGAAAACAGCGGATCAGTAACAAAACGGTACAGCATATTGTAAAAAAATACATAATTTCTTCAGGTCTGGACCCCGAAAGGTATTCTACACATAAGCTCCGGCATACCGCCGCAACACTTATGTACAAGCACGGGAATGTTGATATACGTTCCCTGCAAGAAATATTAGGACACGAAAGCATAGCGACAACTGAAATATATACGCATGTAGACAACCAGCAGCTTAAAACGGCAGTTGACAAGAATCCTCTGGCAAATATAACAGCAAAGGAATCCGAAAAGAAACAGTGATATTCCTGAATTTACAGCATTTTTAATTAAATATCACGATATTATACTAAAAAACGTTAATTATGAGCATAAATAAAATACCGGAATTACATAACAAAAACACTTTGTGTTAATTTCCATACAGGGGTTATTATAATGAATATTAGAAAATTTTATTTAATTATAACATCAATTTTGACTTCTTTTCTATTTGTATCAGGAGTGTACCTGCTCTATCAGATAGGTACTACATCTGTTGTCAAAAGTGATGCCGGCAATAAGAATCCCTCGGGCTTTGTTGACCATATAATACAGCCTTTCGTTGTGGATAAAGGCCCGGTCAACATTCTACTTCTGGGTGGAGACAAGGTTGCCGGCAATACCGATTCAATGATGGTCATCAATTTCAACCCCGATACGGCAAAAATAAACATATTGTCCATTCCAAGAGACACCAGGGTTAAGATAAAAGGCCTGGGATATGCAAAGGTAAATGCTGCCTATCCGAAAGGCGGCCAGGATCTGGCAATTGAAACTGTCACAAACTTTTTGGGCACGTGCATCCAGTACTACGTGTATGTAGATACGGCTGCATTCAGAAAAATTGTGGATATATTGGACGGCGTTGATTATTATGTGCCTGTTGACATGAATTACGACGACCCTTACCAGAATCTCCATATTCATTTAAAAAAGGGTCAGCAGCACCTTAACGGCAAAAAAGCAGAGCAGTTTATGAGATTCAGACATCCTAACAATTACACAAAAGAAATACGTAAATATTATGACGGAAGTGATCTTAAACGGATTGAAGCCCAGCAAAGCTTCATAAAAGAATTAATCCGCCAGAAGACAAGCCTGAAATATATGACAAAAATAAATGATATAATAGACGAGGTCTTCAAAAACATCGAGACCAACATCACGCTTTCGGACGCTTTAAAATTATCTACAAACATAAATAAGATAGATGTTAACCAGGTTGAAATGCTCAAAGTGCCCTGCAAGTCCGAACCTGTAATTAACGGTGTCTGGTACTATCTCCCCGATAGGGAAAAGACGAAGGAAATAGTAGAACAGTATATCAAGTCCGATTTAGGAACCGCACCAAGCGATTATAATACTTCCGATGATGATGACATAGAAGCAGGGAAATCTGCTAAAAGTTATACAAAAAACAATCCTTCAAACAAGGAAGCTGTAATTAAAGGGTCCAGTACTCCAAGGCCATAACACCCTTATCGCAGCTAAGCCTAAAAAGCTTTGAAGTCGGGAAATGGCCATAATAACCCCC
>JAEZNF010000033.1 GCA_023441845.1 Bacillota bacterium
AAGCGCTGAAAGGGTTGCAAGGCAGACCGGTGAGATAGTGATTTGCATATCCCAAAGAAGGAATATAATAACCCTTTATAAGAGTGGTATAAAGTACATTTTAAAAGATACGGCAACCATAATAACCAGGGCTAACCAGGCGCTGCAGACATTGGAAAAATACAATGCGGTTTTGGGTAATGCCTTGAGCAATCTAAGCGTATTGGAATTTGAGGACAGTGTTACATTGGACGATGTTGCTTTTGTAATCCAGAGGACCGAAATGGTCATGAGAATAGTGACGGAGATAGACAGGTATATTTGTGAACTTGGAAACGAGGGAAGGCTAATCAGGATGCAGCTTGAAGAATTGTCCGTAAATGTTGAAGAAGACGGACAGTTGGTGGTTGAAGATTATATTATTGGAAACGATGGAAAGACAATGGCAGATGTTTTTGTAATTTTCAGGAACCTGAATGACGATGAATTGATGGATTTGACAAATATAAGCACTGCCCTTGGGTACCAAAAAGGGGAGAACACGCTTGACTTAAATGTTACACCCAGAGGATACAGGATATTGAGCATGATACCGAGAATTCCCATGTCTGTAATGAGAAACCTTCTTGAGAAATTTACAAACCTGCAGGGTATATTAAAGGCGTCATCGGAAGAGCTGGATGCTGTTGAAGGAATAGGTGAGGTAAGGGCCAGGACCATAAAAGAGGGCTTAAGAAGGGCTCATGACCAGTTCCTTTTAGACAGCAGACGGTTTTAAGTGCTGTATTCCGGTGACCGAAAATGTTAATAAACATACAGCAAATATATTTATTTTAATTTGATATAGTGGTAAAATATATTAACAAAAAAACAAATATATAAATCACGAAATTGATTTTACATTGGAAAATTTAATTTTCGTGATATTGTATTAAGGAAATTGGAGCGCGAAGTAAAATCTTTATCGCGTTCAATATGGTTTATATAAAAGATTTTTAGGAGGCATACTGTACTATGGATGTTAATGAGCAATTAAGGATTATAAAAAAGGGTGTAGCAGAGCTTATAAGTGAAGGTGAATTGCTTGAAAAGCTTAAAAAATCCCAGAAAGAAAATAAACCTCTTATCATAAAATTAGGTCTTGATCCCACAGCTCCCGATATTCATATCGGGCATACTGTGGTTTTAAGAAAACTGAAGGCATTTCAGGACCTGGGGCACCAGGTCGTACTCATTATAGGTGATTATACCGCAATGATAGGCGATCCTACAGGAAAGTCCGAGACAAGAAAGCAGCTTACAAGAGAAGAAGTATTGAAAAATGCCGAAACCTATAAAACTCAGGTATTTAAAGTATTGGACCCCGCAAAGACTATTGTAAGGTTTAACAGTGAATGGCTTGCACCTTTAAACTTTGCGGACGTTATCACGCTGTCTGCAAAATACACCGTTGCCAGAATGCTTGAGAGAGAAGATTTTAAGAACAGGTTTGGCAATAACCTGCCCATATCAATACATGAATTTTTTTATCCACTGATGCAGGGATACGATTCTGTTGCGCTAAAGTCAGATGTGGAGCTTGGCGGAACCGACCAGAAGTTTAATATTCTCATGGGAAGAACGCTGCAGAAGGAATATGGACAGAGTGATGTGCAGATAGGCTTATTCATGCCCATTCTTGAAGGTACAGACGGTGTTAAGAAAATGAGCAAAAGCCTTGGCAATTATATAGGCATAAATGAAGAACCCAATGAGATATACGGAAAAACAATGTCCATACCGGATGAACTTATTATAAGGTACTTCGAGCTGGTTACAGATATACACCCGGATGAATTGGATGTTATGAGGCAGCAGATGAAAGAAAATTCAATCAATCCGAGGGATCTCAAGATGAGGCTGGCCAGGGAAATTGTTGCAATGTACCATGGTCAGGATGCCGGTTTAAAGGCCGAAGAGCACTTTAAGTCGGTTTTCCAGAAAGGCGCTCTGCCGGAGGAAATCCCAGAGGTTTCAATTAATTCATCAGAGTTTACAGATGGCAGAATATGGCTGCCAAAGCTCTTAAACATTGCAAAAATGGCACCTTCAACCAGTGAAGCCAGAAGGCTTATCACTCAGGGTTCGGTAAAAATAAACGAAGTGAAATTCGATCAGGCAAATGGAGAGACTGAAATAAAAGACGGCGATATAATACAGGTAGGTAAAAGGAAGTATGCTAAGATAAAGATAGTATAGCGCTTTATTATTGAAAGCTGTTGTATACTGTTTATATCGGAAGTGCCGGATGTGTGACTGAATTCTCTGCATCTTAATACAGACGACCTTTATTCTGAGGAAGTAAAACCCCTATGAAATAAAGGTAAGAGAGATTATCAAGGCAAAAGGAAAGAGAAGAAGCTGAATCCGGTGGATTTTGCCGAGGCTGTCGGCATATATCCTTTCCCAGATCGAAAGCGGGCACAAATCAAATCTCATATAATTATTAATTATTGAACACAAAAAATAAAAAAGCCGGGACGGGAAACCGGCTTTTTTATTTTTTGTGCTATTTTTTTCATTGACATATTCTATAGAGGTGGATTCAGAGCGTTAAAATGTATTTCTTTGGTTGTTACGCCCCACTCACAGTAAGAAGTTTCTTATTGTGTAAATATAAATAACCGGCATTCCGGCTCACTGTCAACAGCGGTTTAGATCAAAATGAGGTGTTCAAAGAATAGATGGACAGTAAAGAATCCCCCTAAATAATAAATTACTTAAAAACCCATTATATATTAATTATATAAGTTTTTTAATATATGTCATTAAAAGTTAAATTATATTATAATTAAATATAATATGGTTATGTCAAATGTGCTAAATATGTAGCATAAAAGGAAAGATGTATTATAATTAAATTTATTATGGCTTGGGTAAAAAACGTCGGTATATAAACCGTAATCATGTCAACACAAAATCAAACTTACACAAATCGTGCTATTGGTTCAGACAGATAAAAAGCCGGGATGTGAAACAGATTTAGCAGGGGTAGAGATTGCTGCGTTACCATTAAATGCGTTTATGATATAAGTTTATGTCTATAGGGCATAGAATAACAAATTTGTAAATAGTGATAATGTTTTCTGTAAAGGAGTGCTGAAAAGCAAACTTATCGGACTATTGAGTGTTTTTAGATTATTAAGGCTAAAAAGCAATACTTGTTTAACCAATTATTATGGAGATTTGAGTATGTAGACTGATACTTATCTCTTGTGTGAACAGATTAAGTAAATATTAGGACACGCAATAAAATCGATGATACAGCTATTGAATGAAAAAAGCCGGGAAACCGGCTTTTTCAACTTTTGTGTTTTTTGTAAATCTGTTTAAGAGCTATGCACTTTTGTAATTCTTAATTCCCCTTATGTTTTTTGTTCGAATTTCCTTCAGAGGTATCCAGCATAGTACACTTTCCTTCAAGAATACCGCCTTCATCTGTTACCAGGCTGCGCACCTTGATATCTCCCAATATCTTTGCCGAAGACAAAATTTTTAAGATCCCGTTTGCCTGGACATTTCCTTCTATGGTGCCTGCATGGTGGATGTTGTTTGCAACTATATTACCGGTAATTATAGCATGTGGACCGATAAAAACATCTCCATTTACTTTTAAATCGCCTTTAATCTTGCCGTCAATCCGAATTGTTCCTTCAGATTGGAGATTTCCTTCAAAAACTGTGATAGCGCCTATAAGAGTATCAAACTTTTCTATGCCGTCAAACTCCTTTTTGCCGAACATAATAACCCTCCCTTTGAAAAATATATAATATAAATTGGCATTAATTGTTAGAATCCAGGTATTTAAGGGGATTTACAGCTTCACCGTTTATACGGATTTCAAAGTGCAGGTGTGGGCCGGTACTTCTCCCGGTGCTGCCAACTCTGGCAATTAAATCGCCTTTTTTTACTTTTTTACCTTCACTGACAAGAAGCTCGTTTGAATGCCCATAGACGGTAGTGATTCCCCGTCCGTGGTCAATAACGACGGCTTTTCCGTAGCCGCTGTACCAATCGGATAAAATTACTGTTCCGTCAGCCGCTGCAACGATAGCTTGTCCATAATCCGCTGCTATATCTATGCCTTTGTGATTGCCTTCATTATAATTCAAGGGATCTTCACGGGAACCGAACCTGGAACTTAGCCTTCCTTTTGCCGGCCAAAGAGTAGGTATAGAAGCAATATATTTTTTCAATTTCTCTTCTGTATCGGTTAAAATGTCGGACGCGCCGGTTTTAGAACCTGATTCTTCATTTATACTGCTTAAAACATTTTTTAATTTATTAATATCTTTAGCAAATGTACTTTCATTCCGATCGCCAGATCTGTTTGTTTTTTTGCTGCTCTTATCGAGATAAGCTTCGGTAATTTCATTAAAAAGATTATTGAATTGACTGGCATTATCACTAAGACTCTCATATTTTTCATTTAGCTTTTCTATTTCACCGGTCTTTTGGCTTATGGTTTTTTCCTGTTCGGAATTTAGTTTTTCAAGATTTGCTTTGCTCTCTTTCAGCTTTTGATTATTGTGCAATGTACTTATAGTAAATATACAAAGGCCGAAAATAACTAAAAGCGATATGATAAGTGAGCCAGCTATAAATATTTTTGATTTCAAAGCTGAGAACTTAAAAACCTTAACATTATCGTGCGAATGTGGAACGAAAATAACCGATAAATATTTTTCTTCTTTTTTTCTTTTACCTTTCTTTTCAAAAACAAAGGACATGGAAAGTTACCTCTTTATTTGTTCCGGAGCCAAAATTCTCCTAAAGATTATAAATTAATTTTAATTATACACTAAAATGAGGTGTAAATATACATTTTTTATAAAAAGCAAATGTATGCATGTATAATGGCTAGAAAAATATGGTATACTTCAAATGTGGCATACTGATTCTTATAATTTTGTCCCTTAATGGGGCTTTTTTTCTGGCCTTTTTTAATGGTTTTGTTCCATTCGAAATTTTAACTTGACAAAACAGTGGTATATGCCTAAATTGGATAATGATAACATTAATTAATATGTATAAGAGCAATACAACGTGTGATGAACAGCATAGGAAAGGAATGAAATATAGTTGGTTGAAAGAAATAGTGTATATATATTGGATATAAGCGGAATGAACCATGATGGACAGGGTGTCGGCAGGATAGATAATTTCACCGTATTTGTTGATGGTGCTGTCCCTGGTGAGAAGGTTGAGGTCAGGCTTACTACTG
Source organism: Bacillota bacterium (assembly GCA_023441845.1). Taxonomy (GTDB): domain Bacteria; phylum Bacillota; class Clostridia; order Acetivibrionales; family DSM-2933; genus JAEZNF01. Next base: position 5,243 of record JAEZNF010000033.1, read on the forward strand.
TTAAAAAAACATATGCTGTCGGTGAGCTTGCAAGGATAATTAGTGCTTCGCCTAAAAGAGTGAGTCCGGCGTGCGCTGCCTTTCCCAAATGCGGAGGATGCAGTTTACAGCATATGAGTTATGATGCTCAGTTGGAGTTTAAAACCGGACTGGTAAAAGACAGCATAAAGAGGATAGGAAAGCTTGACGATGTGATAATACACGATACCATTGGTATGGAGAACACGCTTTACTACCGCAATAAGGCCCAATACCCCGTAGGTTTGTGTGAAACCGGGCAGGAGGTATTGGGGTTTTACGCCAAATACTCACACCGGATAGTTGAATGCGAGTCGTGTCTTATTCAGGATGAGACAAGCGGCAAAGTCAGAAGTATCTTAAAAGATTTTATCCGGGAAAATAAGGTGTCCGTATATAATGAGACAACAGGGACAGGCCTTTTAAGGCACCTGATGACACGGACAGGTTTTAAAACCGGCGAAGTAATGGTTGTCCTCGTTATAAACGGTAAGGACCTTCCGCATAAGCAGAAATTGATAGATACACTGGTCGCGGAAGTACCGCAAATAAAAAGCATAATGCTTAATATCAATCAAAAAACCACGAACATAATTTTAGGTGAGAAAAATATTAAGCTGTTTGGGAAGGACCACATTACCGACTACATAGGCAAGCATAAGTTTTTTATATCACCACTGTCATTTTTTCAGGTTAACCCTGTTCAGACGGAAGTCTTGTACAATAAAGCCATTGAATATGCCGGACTTTCGGGTAAGGAGACTGTCTTTGACCTCTACTGCGGCATAGGGACCATTTCTCTGTTTTTGTCCGAGAGGGCTAAAATGGTTTATGGGGTAGAGGTGGTGGAGGATGCAATAAGTGATGCAAAGAAAAACGCAGAATTAAACGGAATTTATAATATAGATTTTATGGTTGGAGAAGCCGAAAAGGTAGTGCCGCAGATATACAAAATGGGGGTTAAGGCCGATGTTGTGGTTGTTGATCCCCCCAGGAAGGGCTGCGACGAGAAATTACTTGAGACTCTGGTCAGCATGCAGCCCGAGAGGATTGTATATGTATCATGCAAACCTTCGACACTTGCAAGGGACCTTAGCTACTTGTCGGAGAGGGGCTATAAGGCCATTGAGGTACAGCCGGTGGATATGTTTCCGCATACGGCACACGTGGAGACGGTAACAGTGCTATATCGGCGGTAGGGGTTGGTATGACTGGGGTTTGGGGTTTCTGAAAATGAAACGGAGTAGAGTGATTTCTATTATTTCAATTTTGCCAGCATAGAAGGTGTTCGATATTCAGGTAGTTCCACAAGCTCGATAGGAATTTACTATTTACTAAGAATAACAGGGCTTAATTGATGTTATCTTTATTAAGCCCTGAACTGTTTCATAATTAAATATCTCTTACAAACTATAGACTATCGCCAATTAGTATAATGCTTCTAAAAATTCCCTAAATGAATTTGAGACTTTTTCAATTTTATTGGTTTCGTGGTTCCAGTATACTACAGTTATATCTTTCTCATTGAAGCATAAACAAAGGTAATTCCCAAAAGGATCTTCACCAAAAGGAAATAATTCGCTTTGCAATCCATTACTTCTCAAAATTTCTAAGGTGTTAAAAACATTCGTATCTTCTTCCTCGTTAAACGAAATTAAATTGCAAAATACATGCTCATTACCTGTGCTTGTTTGAAATTTTCTTTTATTTGGACTTGCTTCATTGAATTTGATTATGCATTCGCAAAATTCAACAGGCAATTCTTTATCTAATATTTTTTCCATTTTTTTAATTGCAGAATCATCTTCTAAAGGATATGCTAGTTCCCATTCTAATTCGCTCATATTTTCCTCCTATCGGTTGGCTGAGCCGCCTCCCCAAATATTTTTTCCTCCAAAATGGCCCGAATTTTGATGAATTCTAGTTGGTACTAACTCCATTTTACCACGTTCTGTAGAATGATGCCATGTAAAACCCGAAGGCTTTTTACC
>JAEZNF010000156.1 GCA_023441845.1 Bacillota bacterium
GGATATAGTGATGCTTTGTTATATTGAACGCGCGAAAGAATTTTCATAAAGTGTTGCGCGTTCAATGGATCAAGGTATATGATTTCGCGAAAAAATAGAATTAGAAATGTAAAATGTTTTTCGCGAAACATATAAACGTTTATGCAAAATGAGGTGGAAAATGAAGGGCTTGAAGTGTGTTTCATCTATAGATGAAAATGGAGTGGTAAGGAAAAGAACCGAAATTAAGATCGGTGATATTACAATAGGAAAAGATTTTCTTGTAATTGCCGGTCCGTGTAGTGTGGAATCCGAAGAGCAGATAATGAAAGCAGCCCTGGCTGTTAAGGCAGCAGGCGCAAATATGCTCCGCGGCGGAGCTTACAAGCCGCGTACATCTCCATATTCTTTTCAGGGCCTTGGACGTGTCGGACTGAAGTATCTCAGTAAAGCAGGGCTTGCAGCAGGTCTACCGATCATTACGGAAGTGATTGACACCCGGGACGTGTATCTTATCGGAGAATATGCCGATGTCCTGCAGATTGGTGCGCGTAATATGCAGAACTTTTCCCTTCTCATCGAAGCAGGACGTATAAAAAAGCCTGTTCTACTGAAGCGCGGTATGTATGCTACCATTGAAGAATGGCTTAATTGCGCAGAGTATATTTTAAATCAAGGAAATCCCAATGTCATACTATGTGAGCGCGGCATCAGAACTTACGAAACATATACGCGCAACACGCTTGACTTGAGTGCTGTTGCTGCTGCAAAGGGACTGACACATTTACCTGTTGTAATTGATCCATCCCATGGTACCGGCCGTGTTGATTTGATTGGCCCTATGGCCTTAAGTGCCATTATGGCAGGCTGCGACGGACTCGAAATAGAAGTCCACCCTTCACCCAAAGATGCACTATCGGATGCAGATCAACAACTGACACCGAGACAGTTTAAAACCCTGATGAAAGACATTAGAAAAACGCTGGCATTTAGAAATAGGCTGTATTGAACGCGCGAAAGAATTTTCATAATGTGTTGAACGTTCAATGGATCAAGATATATGATTTTGCGAAACATATAGCACATAAATGAAAGTAAATAAGCCCATTCTTAAAGAAAAATCAATAATACTGTAACAATTGCTATCTTAATTAATATTATATATTGTGTGCTGTCAAAAATAAAAAGCATGAAGGTGATGATGGTGGATCTTAAACAATTTCTTAATAGCGTTTATAAAAAGCTGTGGTTTTTGATATCGTTACCCATACTGAGCTGTATTGTTACAGTTATATTAAGTGCATACATAATAATTCCGGTTTATGAATCAAGCTCAACTCTTTACATTATTAATAAAACTACAGATACAGGTGTGAAGAACAATATAAACTACAATGATTTTCTTACCAATCAGATGTTTGTAAAGGATTACAGGGAGCTTATTAAAAGCAGGTCTGTAACAAAAGAAGTCATTGAGGAGCTTAGAATTAAAGACTTAAGTCCTGGTGTCCTGGCCGGAAAAATAACAGTAAGCATGAAAAGTGAAACGAGAGTTCTGGAGATTAAAGTACGGGATTCCAACCCGATAAGAGCTAAAACGCTCACAGAAACGGTAAGTAAAATATTTGCAAAAAAATCAATAAGCCTGATGAATGTAGATAATGTAAATATAGTTGATTACTCAGAAGTGCCTCAGGAGCCAATACGGCCGAAACCTTTGAGATATGGTGTTTATGCGCTCTTTTTAAGCTTTTTTATAAGTTTGTGCATTATTTTCCTTATTGAATACTTTAATGACAAAATCAAAACTTCAGAAGATGTAGAAAACTATATGGGACTTACCGTAATTGGTATTATACCTTTATTGAAAGCTAAATAGGGGGGATTTTGTGTCGGATACAAAGTATGACGTAAAGTATGAACTTAGTGATACGATAGAGGAAGCTTATAAAGCATTAAGGGCCAATATACTTTTCTGTAAATCGAATAAAAAAGTTAAGACAATAGCTGTTACAAGCTATACCCCCGGAGAGGGGAAGACCACTACCTCAATCAATCTGGCTATATCTATGGAAAAATCCGGAATGAAGGTTTTATATGTTGATGCAGATCTTAGAAAGCCTATGCCGTATAAGACGCTTATAAACACCAGCTTTAAAGGCCTGTCAAATTATTTGATGGGAAAGGCGGAAATAGATGAGATCATAAACAGTACGAATATTGACGGTTTCTATTTTATCAGTTGCGGTATAAAACCGCCCAACCCTGGAGAATTGATTTGTACCGAACAGTTTTCGGAATTTTTGAATAAGGTTCAGGATGATTATGACATTGTTATTATTGACACTCCTCCTCTCGGAAGTGTTATTGACAGCGCCGTTATTGCGGCTAAAACAGACGGAACAATAATTGTAATCAAGCCGAACACGGTAAAACGCAAAAATGTATTGATGATGAAGGAACAACTGGAAAAGGCAAATGCCAATATAATCGGTATTGTTTTAAACAAGGTTGATATTGTTGACTATAAAAACTATTACTGCGGTTATGACTATTATGGGTCGAAAAAGAAATATAAAAAGAAGAGCCTTAAGGGGCAGGCTGCAAAAAAGAGGGATTAATCATGATTGATATACACAGTCACTTGATTTTTGGGGTTGACGACGGCCCTCCTACAATTAAGGAATCTATAAGGATGGTATTGGAGGCGGAGAAGCTGGGCATTAAAACCATTATTGCTACGCCTCATTACAGTAAAGGTTTATATCAGTCTGAAAATGTACTCGAGAATTATCAGGAACTGGCAGCTAGAGTGAGAGATTTTGATATAGAAGTACTTTTGGGGTATGAAGTATATTTTGATTCAATAATACCCGATGTACTGAATGGGAAAGACAGGTATACGCTTAATAAGTCGAGGTACCTGTTGTTTGAAATGCCTTTTGACATTATGCCGGCTAATATATCCGAGATTATTTTAAAACTTCACATGGAAAACTTTATACCTATTCTGGCCCATCCCGAAAGAAACAGGTTTTTTATCGGGAATTTTCAGTTGTTCATTGACTTTATTGAAAGCGGCTGTTTGATACAGCTCGATGCTGCCAGCATACTGGGAGTTTACGGAATTTTGGCAAAGATGTTTGTAAAAAATCTTATTAAGATGAATCTTGTGCATTTTGTTGCATCTGATGCGCATAATGCATTGGATTATATCAACTGGTACCTGCCGGCATATGAAAAGGTGAAACGTTGGGGCGGAAAGGAATATGCCGATATGCTTTTTTACAAAAACCAGAAAATGTTGTTGGACATCAAATAAATTGGTTGATAGGGAAAGGGGAGAAGTATGGAGAATTCTGAGTGTTTTTCTATTGAAGGTGATAAATTCATAATATGTACTTCAAAACGGTATGAGCTGCTAAAAAGGTTATTTGATATAACAATTTCGTTTTTTGGACTTGTTATTGCCTTATCCCTGCTGGTTTTTATAATAATTTATATGTCATACAAGTCGTACGGCCCTGTTTTTACGTATAGGGAGGTACTAGGATATAGAGGTAGGAGATTTAAAATTTACAGGTTTTACAACAGACAGGAAAATGATGAAAAAATAATGAGTTACCTGGAAAGTAATTTTAGCCGGGGGACCCAGGAGAAACCGGCTAACGAAGGAAATAAGATTACTGCAATAGACAGACTGGCATGTAGCAGGGTCATAACGACGCTGCTGAAGCT
>JAEZNF010000686.1 GCA_023441845.1 Bacillota bacterium
CGGATATGGCATTGAGAAGTCCAGAGGCATTTCTTTTACCCAGTACGCTGACTGATGTGTAAATATTGTGGGCTCATAAAAATGAAAATTATACACTATATGTTCATCATAGGGCATATCAAGCATCTTCAAAGAGCTTATGCTGTTATTATTTACACCGCCGATAAGAATATTTATATCGGGTGCATACTGTCTTATAGCCTTTACGGCACGTTCCGATATTTTATTCCATATTCCGGCAACATCTTTATCTACAATCTCATTTAATAATTCAAATGAAAGGCGGTCTGCATATTTCCCATAACGCTTGGTAAACTCTTTCCACAATGCAATAAACCTGTCCTGAAGCTGTATGCTTTTAAAAAAATCCGTAGATTTCTCAAATTCATCAAAACAGTAACCGGCTGTTTTATGCAAATCAAGTATCATGTTAAGCCCATATTTTTTACACCATTCAAGGCAGTTATCAATATACCTGAAACCATCCTCAATATAATCGCCACTATCTGTTTCAACAAGCTCGTAATCAACAGGCAGCCTTAAATGGTCAAGTCCCCAGGAAGATATCCTTTCTATATCACTTTCTGTTATAAATGTATCATAATGCTGCTTATTGTGGTCGCACTGGGATAACCATCCGCCTAGATTTATGCCTTTCATATATCCTGTAAACTGTTTCATAAACAATTTATCCTCCCCACATTTTTTATATTTGTCTCATTTTTTAATTATTATCATAATTTCTTACCCAAATCAATAGGCCGGATTCTTTTATGCGAGTGTTTTTAGCCATTTAGCCGTTCCCTCGCTTATTCCTTTCAGTTGTTCTTTATGCTATAATCTAATTAAACAAATAAATTTTCATGGGTGGTAGGATTGTATTTGCAAGCAAAAAGAAACAGAACACGTAATATATATAACTTAATAGAACGCGAAGACGCTGTATCTAAATTCTACAGTTTCTTAAAACACTTACCATTTAAGCAGCGGGGAGTATTAAGAATTTCGGGTTTTCCCAATTCAGGCCGGACATACTTTTTATATACCGCTGCGCATATAGCTTTGCAAAATAATTTTGAGATTATGTCACTTCATGTAAATCCAGGCCTTAAAACACAAAATCATATAAAATTTCTACCCGATTATGACATAACCCAATTGTACATCGGTAATATAAGCGAAGATTTTTTTAAAAGCCTGGTATTAAAAAATCTATTAAACAATAAAAAAAATGGTCTTGTTATGCTTGTAGATGATATCGGCTTGCTTGACTCTTACACTATAGACCTTTTATGCAGTGTTTTAAACGATAAAAGCTATTCCAATCTTGCGTTGGTTTATTCAAACGAGCCTAAAGCTGTCAGGAATCTGGACTATATCAACGCACCTTATTATGAAACAATAAACTTGAATCCTCTATCTCCTCAAGGTTTGCGTATATGGATGAAAAAGAAATTTTCCTGTGAACCTCCGGATTATTTTCTTGAATGGCTTTATAATGAAACAATGGGACTGCCCGGACTGATAGAATATGGACTTTCCTATTTGTTAGAGAGCGGGATTTTAACACATAATGCAAAATATGGGCTTTCTATAAATAAGGAATATTCAAATATAAGATTAAATAATATAAAACAAAAAAACATTATAAACCCAAAAAACAATTTGCCTGCGGCCTTAACTGCATTTGTAGGCCGAAGGAATGAGATTGAAAAAATCAATAATTTACTTGACAGTGTAAGGCTTGTAACACTCACAGGCCTTGGCGGCATTGGTAAAACAAGGCTTGCATTGCAAGTTGCTTCAATGCGTCTTTATGACTATAGCGATGGAGTTTTTTTCATCCCGCTTTCAACTGTTACAAATCCCGATTCGGTAGCATCGAATATTGCCAAGTCGTTAAATATAACTGAAATACAAGGTCAGAATATTTTTGATACTTTAAAAAATGTTCTGTTTGATAAGAATTGCCTCATTATACTTGATAATTTTGAACATGTTATTGATGCCGCTCGAGTAGTCACTGATTTACTTTCATATGCCTCAAGTATGACTATTCTGATAACAAGCAGGGAACCGTTAAGAATATCGGGTGAGCATTTATTTTGTGTGCCGCCTCTGGATTTTCTTGATTTACAGGGAAAAACACCGATTGAAAAATTGGTTGACCAACCTGCCGTTACCCTTTTCCTGTTACGTTCCAAAGCTGTTAATCCCAGCTTCAAAATTACCGAGAAAAACGCAAAGGAAATTATTGAATTATGCGCATTCTTAGAAGGTATACCTCTGGCCATAGAACTTGCGGCAGCCAATATCGGACAAATTTCAATACAAAATATGATCAACCAGAGTCAGAACAGGTTAAAGTGGCTGAATAACGGAGCTCGTGATTTAGAAGACCGCCAACGTACATTAAGAAATACTATTGAATGGGGATACAACCTTTTAAGTGAAACCCAAAAAAAGTTATTTATAAGATTGGGGGTATTTACAGGCAGGTTCGATTTGAAAGCTGCGGAGGCTATAACTAACTGTAAGAATGGTGCCAAAAGTCTATTTGAAGAAATAAATTCTTTAGTGGCCAAAAGCTTTTTAACAGGAATTACAGATAGGGCATTTGAAGATGAAGGACGCTTCTTAATGCTTGAAACAATACGTGAATTTGCTTTAGAACTATTATCAAATAGTTCCGAGAAGGATTTTATTAAAGGTTGCCATGCTGATTACTACCTGTCCCTTGTTACCGAAGCCGAGAATAATATAAGCGGCCAGGACCGTCAAAGATG
>JAEZNF010000214.1 GCA_023441845.1 Bacillota bacterium
GGTATATCCATTGACTGCGACTGTCATGGAGGAATACACTACTGGGATGACTATTTGTATTTTGAAATCATTGATCCGGTAACATGTGAGCCGGTTCAAGAAGGTGAATACGGCGAACTGGTTATAACGACCCTGAAAAAAGAGGGTGCGCCGCTTTTGAGGTATAGAACCAGAGATTTGACAAGGCTTATACCCGGACAATGTTCCTGCGGTTCTTTATATCCAAGGCATGATCTTATTGTGGGCAGAACTGATGATATGGTCAAGGTTAAAGGGGTTAATATCTATCCTGGCCAGATTGATGAGCTTTTAAGAGATGCAGAGGGAGCGAGCAGTGAGTACCAGGTTGTTATAGACCACATTAACGGAAAAGACACCATGACATTAAGGGTTGAGAAGGAACCGGGTGCAAATAAAAAGGATGTACAGGAGATAATTGTTGATCAGTTTAAGAAAAAAATAGGTATACATATAGAAGCTGAAATTGTTGATATCGGTGAACTTCCAAGAAGTGAGAAGAAGAGCAGGAGAATCTTTGACAACAGATATCAGTAACCACAAGGTCGGTATTATGGAGATACGGTTAATTGCCATACCTCTGGATGGTATATTAACCATACTGCTGTAAGGTTTTGTTCTTGACATGATGGTATGGCCATGGTAATATTATAGTATTAGTTGAGTTGAGCAGAGAAGAGAATAGGGATGACGAGATGAGATGAGCCTGGGAAGGTGATTATTATATAGTCAGGTTGATCCTGGCTATTTTTATTTGCACTATTTCTCGAAGAGAAATCAGGCGAAAGTTGATAGAGGCTTAACGGCCTATAGACTTTTATCAATTCCGAAATCTGTGCTCAACCTTCATATCAATTACGTGGAGGTTGTTAATATGGAAAACGCAGTTAAAAGACAGGTTGAAAGAAAAGGTATAGGCATAATGGATGTACTCCTCGTTGGAGTATTACTTGCTGCAGGAGCAGTATTAAGGCTGGTTACACCGCCGGTTTTCGGGATTACCCCAAATCTTCTCATTGTTATGTATTGTCTGGCAATTTATCTTATCAAACCCAGATATAAAGAATTAATATTTATAAGTCTGGTAGCAGCGGCGCTCTGCCATCTTACTACCAAATCAATGATACCCTATATTAACTTTATCAGTGAGCCTATCGGGGCCACAGTGGCTTTTTTACTGGTCAAGGCACCTTTTAAGCTGCAAATAAAAACTTTTTCATTAAAGCCCGGACTTGTAACTTTGTTTAGTACCCTTGCAAGTGGATTGGTTTATGTTTCGGTATTGAAGTTTCTTATACTCTTTGTAAAAACACCTAAAAATCCGGCATATATCGGTTTGCTGAGTACGGTAATAGCTATGGCCGTTTTAAATACAATAATTGCTCAAGTAATCTATAAACCCGTTCAAATGGCGGCTGGAAAGCAGGAATAATAATGATTGATATAAAAGGTTTATCATTTATATACGGCGGTTCAAAGGAACCTGCACTCGATAATATAAACCTCCGCATAAATGAGGGGGAATTTGTAGGGATTATAGGCCCTACAGGAGCGGGTAAATCTACTCTGACCATGTGTCTTAACGGTGTAATTCCTCATTTTCAGAATGGTGACTTCTATGGTGAAGTAAGAGTTGACGGCAAGGACACGGTGGAGAACAGCTGTGCCAGCTTGGCTTATTCTGTCGGAAGTGTGTTTCAAGACCCCGAGTCTCAGATTGTATCTTCGATAGTAGAAGAGGAGATAGCTTTCGGACTTGAGAATTTGAATACACCAAGGCCCCAGATGCTGTCACGAGTAAAAGATAGTCTTGATATGGCTGGAATACCGAATTTGATACATTCTTCAACTGCACAATTATCAGGCGGCCAAAAGCAAAGGGTTGCCATTGCCGCGGCTATTGCACTGCGCCCTAAAATACTTGTTCTGGATGAACCGACATCGGAACTTGATCCGCAGGGGAGCCTTGATATATTTAATACCTTGAAAATGTTAAATAAAGAATACAATATAACAGTAATAGTGGTAGAACAGAAAATACAGCTTCTGACCGAGTATTGTTCAAGGCTTGTTGTAATGGATAAGGGCAAAGCCATACTGGACGGACCGGTAAGAAGCATACTTGCAGAACAGGAAACACTCCAACGAATAGGTGTAAACTGTTCGCCGGTTACCCGTCTAGCATATATGCTGAAAAAGCAGGGGCTTTACCAGGGTGAGTTTCCTATAAATGTTGATGAGACTTTCATGGTTATAAGCAAGGTATTATTTGAGCATAAGAATTTGCAGAAACGTTAGTGCCCGTAAAATTTGCTTTGTTTGAATTTGTTTTCAGGCACATTGGGATTCGTATAGTTATGGATGAAGTGTGTTTTTATTTAATAAGGTAACATAAGTTTGATTGGAAGGTGTTTGGGGGTTAATTATGATAAGAATTGAAAATCTTAGCTACCAGTATAAAAACGGTAATAAGGTGCTTAAAAATTTAAATCTTTTAATTAAAAAGGGAGAATTTGTAGCTGTGATCGGCCAGAATGGGGCTGGGAAAACTACACTCCCGAAGCATCTGAACGGTCTTTTGAAGTCTACGCAGGGCAGCATTACAATAAACGGCCTGGATACTTCAAAAAACAAGACCAGTGTTCTTGCAAAGCAAATTGGATTCCTCTTTCAAAACCCTGATCATCAGATATTCTGCTCAACTGTTTTTGAAGAGATTGCGTTTGGCTTGAAGAAGTTAAATATGGCGCAGAGTGACATAGAGGCATTGGTACATGAAGCGGCTAATAAGGTGGGAATTGAACGGTACATTGATGCTTCTCCGTTTTCATTGAGTAAAGGTCAAAGGCAAAGGGTGGCATTTGCATCGGTTCTGGCTATGGGAACTGATATACTGGTTCTGGATGAGCCTACAACAGGGCAGGATTACAGTGAGGGCATGGAAATCATGGAAATGGTAAAAGAGCTGA
>JAEZNF010000245.1 GCA_023441845.1 Bacillota bacterium
TCGGCGTCATACCGGTAAGTTTCTTAAAAAGCCTGTAGAAATAGGTTACATCGGAAAACCCTACAACTTCGGCTATCTCGTATATTTTAAATCTGGGGTCGGATAGGTGCTTTTTTGCCTCATCCACCCTTATATTATTCAAAATGTCAATAAAATTGCTTCCTGTTTCTTTTTTAAGAAGCTTGCTCAGGTACCAGGTGCTTATATACAGTTCTTCGGAAAGGGTCTTAAGGTTAATGTTTTTTGCATAGTTAACCTTAAGGTACGCCAAAGCCCTGTTTACTAAATATTTTGAGTTTTTTGAGGAATCTTGCGGTTCACCGGCTGCTTCCTGGACTTCTTCAGAATCAACAGTTCCAAGTTTCTTATATTTGACAATTGCACCGTTCTTATCGTCCGTCAGATAATACTTTTTGAAACCCTGGTATTCTTTTGCCTTTTTTACAAGGAGCCTGTAATGCTCCTTCTTTGCTTTGACACGTTTTATTTCCTTTATTGCATCCCTTACTGCTTGTGTTATTTCATCTACTTTTGAAGGCTTCAAAAGAAACCTGAATGCTCCTAAAGTTATAGCCTGCTGGGCATATTCAAAATCTCTGAAGCCTGTAAGGATAATTATTCTACAATCTTCTTTCAAACCTTTTATTTCTGAAATCATCTGTAAGCCGTTTTTTGAAGACATTCTTATATCGGTAAAGACTATATCTGGCTGAACAGAGTTGATTAATTCCAGGCCGTCTTCACCGTCTTCCGCTTCACCGACAATTTCACAGTCCATACTTTGCCAATCTACAATTTTCTTCAAACCCTCGCGGATTATCTCTTCATCGTCTATTATTACAACTTTGATCATACTCGTTATACCCCTCTATTTTCAATAAAAGGAAGTTTTAATATTATAGTAGTTCCCTTATTAGATTCGCTGAAAATATTCAATCCGTATTCGTCTCCGTATATTAGTTTGATTCTTCTATGTACATTCATTATACCAATTTTGGTCCGACTTTCATACAGATTTTCGACATTTTTGTTGAGACTTTCTTTCAGGCGCTTTAATGTATTGTCGTCAATACCTGTTCCGTCATCAGCAACCACAATGAGCACCATATTCTCTTCAATTGAAATAATAAGCTCGACTGTTCCGCCGCCTTTCTTTGTTTCAAGCCCATGGTATATGGAATTTTCAATAAGCGGCTGGATTAAAAGCTTTGGTATCATGTATTCAAGGGCATCGTCGTCTATTGATTTTACAAAGGTTATTTTTTTGCCGAACCTTTTTTGTATTAGGAGGTTGTAATTGTCTATGTATTCAATTTCTTTTTTTACCGGTATCATCTTTTCGTTATTCCTGTCAAGATTAGCATCAATTATTGATGAAAGTGCGGTTACCATTTCACTTATGTCGTTTGCTCCGCATAGCTGGGCCTTCCAGTTTATTGTTTCAAGTGTGTTATAAAGAAAGTGAGGGTTTATCTGCGCTTGAAGTGCCTTGATTTCAGCATCCTTCATTGCCAGTTGTTCTTTGTATACTTTGTTTATAAGGTTATTTATTTCCTGAGACATCTTATTGAATGTTTTAAATACGTACCCCAGTTCATCATTCCTTTTTATATCTACGGTAATTCCTGTTTCGCCTTTTTCGATCTTACCCATGCTTACAACCAGAACATTAATGGGTTTAATGATACTCCTGTATATGAAGTCTATCAGTAACAGCCAGACAGGGAGGGTTAAGAAACACAGAATCACAATCCTGAACAAAATCTTTCTCAAATCGGCCAGTAAAGTATTTGAAGATATATAAACGGATAATTTCCATTCAAGCGGAGAAATAGTATTATAAAAGAGGTATATGGTATCCTCTTTATAGCTTAATGATTTTATCCGGCCTGGCACCGAAGCTTTAAGAAGATTTGAGGCTTCATCTTCAAATCCGGTATCAATGGAATTGTAGTAGTATAGTCTTATATTATCACTCATAACGCACACGTTCTGAACCTTATGGTTAAGATAGCTTTTTAGTATTCCGAAAAGAAAATCCTCTCTTATTTTAAATACTATTGTCCCGATTTCCTTGTTTGTAAATCTTCCTGTTACTGACCTTTTGAGGTAAATACCGTTAAGCTTGCCGTTTTGGTGATCGATATACCATACAGGCTCGCCTTTGCCATTCTTTGATGAATCAAATAAATCCGTATTCAACGATATGTCTTCCGTATTTGTGTAATTTTCGCCTGGAACACAATAAACTTTGCCGTTGGGATTAAAACGGAAAGCAATAAAATCAAACTCCTGACTTGTCAAAAGGTATGTCCTCAAGTACATATTGATATTTGTATGAAGGTAGCTTTCAGCCAGGGATTCGTTGCTCTTTAAATAATCTGAATACTCATCATTGACATCATATAGTTTATCATCAGAAATTATTTTTTTAGACAAGCTGTTAATGTTTTCAAGGCGTTCAGAAATGATGGTTGTGTACTCATCAACATTCTTTTTCAAATCTCCCAGGGACTTTTCCCTGAATACATCTGCATAACTTTTATAACCCAGATATCCCATAAATACTATTGAACAAATCATCAAAATAATAATAATAAGCATTAATTTTGTTTTGATAGAAATGTTATAGTAAAAATTTCTTAAAAATAATTTTTTCACAAGGTTTTCCTTTCCAAGTATAGTCGAATTATTATAGAAAAGACCATGATAAATTTATTATTCGACAACAAAAGATAAAATCCTTCTATATATAGCGGTGCTATAGGATATGTGGTTTTACCAACATCAAAAAAGTGGGAGGAGCAGTTCAAGATGTGGGTTGAATGGATAAATGAAATGCTTAAAAGGAATAATCATTTTGATAGCATATAGGTAAGCATTTATTTTGTAAAATTGAATTAAGTATGGTATTGGTAATAAATGTTTTTATTTGAAAGCCCGGAGATCTTGACGATTTCCGGGCTTTCAAGCTGTTTGCCAGGCCTGAGTTCTCCCCCAAATTGGTGAAAAGGAATTACTATCTTTCCACTTAAGTATAAATATATTCCAGTACTTTGTAAAATCTCATTCTTTACTTTAATTAAAGGTTTTATAACTGTACTTCCTCTGTTCTAAGGCCTGCTTTTCTATAA
>JAEZNF010000262.1 GCA_023441845.1 Bacillota bacterium
CTTCTAAACTCATCTCACCTAAACTGCTTTAATAATTATAACACAGGCTGTTTTAATTTGACAATACTTAATAATAATTTCTAATAATTTCTATCCGAATTTTTTACGGCATACCTCTAATTTATTGCATTTGAAAGAAACATAATATATAATTTTGATTGGTCTAAATATATTTGCGAAAGGAAAATGCAATAAAATGAAACTTGGAATAGTAGGTCTTCCGAATGTCGGAAAGAGTACTCTTTTTAATGCCATTACAAAAGCAGGTGCGGAATGCGCTAATTACCCGTTCTGTACTATAGAGCCTAATGTAGGCATAGTAGCTGTACCCGATGAGCGCCTCTCTAAGCTTGCAGAAATGTACAACCCTGAGAAGGTTACTCCCACTACCATTGAATTTGTCGATATAGCAGGACTTGTAAAGGGAGCAAGCAAGGGCGAAGGCTTGGGAAATAAATTCCTATCACATATAAGAGAAGTTGACGCAATAGTACATGTAGTCCGCTGCTTTGAGGACGGCAATATAGTTCATGTAGACGGTTCAATAGGACCGGCAAGGGATATTGAAACAATAAACCTTGAATTGATTTTTGCAGACATGGAGGTTATGGAGAGAAGAATTGACAGGACCCGGAAAATGTTAAAATCCGGGGACAAAAAATTCCAGATCGAGCTTGACCTGTACGAAAGAATTAAGAATGATCTTGAAAACGGTATATCCGTAAGGTCGATGGATTTTACGGCGGAAGAAAAAGATATGGTAGAGCAGCTATTTCTTCTGACATCCAAACCTGTATTATATGCTGCAAACCTTTCAGAAAACGATTTGGCATCCGAAAGCAATGCCTATCTTAAAGAGCTTAAGGAATATGCTTCAAAAGAAGGCGCTGAAGTTATGACCATCTGTGCAAAAATTGAAGAGGAAATAGCGCAGCTTGATGACGATGAAAAAAATGAGTTCTTAAAAGAATTGGGGCTTACCGAGTCCGGCCTTAACAGACTTATAAAAGCAAGCTATAAGCTTTTGGGGCTCATCAGCTACCTGACTGCCGGAACCCCTGAAGTCAGAGCATGGACCATAGTAAAAGGGACAAAGGCTCCTCAGGCTGCCGGAAAAATTCACAGCGATTTTGAAAGAGGCTTTATCCGTGCCGAAATAGTAGCATTTAAAGACCTTATTGAATGCGGAACTTATGCCGCAGCAAGAGAAAAGGGATTAGTCCGCTCCGAAGGCAAGGATTATGTAATGCAGGACGGAGATGTAACCCTCTTCAGGTTCAACGTATAACTTAAGACCAACAAAATGGGACATATTTAATCGTAATAGGAATACCTTATGAAAAAGCATGTCCCATTAGCTTGCTTCGCTCTCAACAATTCCGAGCTTTTTTAATGATAATTGCTTAAACTCCTTTTCATTTAACACTTTTTTAAGGTCTAAAATTATAAACAATTCTTCTTCATTCTTCTTCCCTATGTATGAAATGTAATCCTTCGAGACCTTTTTTAATACCTCGGTGGGCTGAGAGATGTCTTCATCGTGAAACTTCATAATTTCCGATACCTCGTCGACCATAAACCCAACATGCATTTCATTAACATTTGAAACTATAATTTTAGTTTTTTTCGTAATAGCCGCTTCTCCTGACTTAAACCTTTTATTAAGGTTTATCACCGGAATGTTATTTCCTCTTAAGTTAATAACACCGTCTATGCATTTGGGCATTTCACCAATACTCTCAACTTCCTGATACTGAACTATTTCCTGAACCTGTTCAGTTTGAACACCGCACTTGATACCGTTCAGACAAAACAACACAGCTTGTAATTCTTTCATTATTCAGTCCCTCCAATAATATCTATTTTTGAATAAAGAATAGCCGTCTTAAAAAGATTAGATTACCGGATATACCCAAATATCAGAAATAGATGGTCCATAGTTTTTATCGGTATTATCATCTTCAAACTTAATTCTTAGTTTACCGTCTTTTGTGTATGCTTTTAAGCCAGTAGCTTTTATTGTATAAACCACTGAATGGTTAGAGGTTTGTGTATAATGCTTCAGAAGCACATCATCAAGGTAAATGTTATAGTCCCTTGTTAAATGCTTTGAATAAGTCTCCCTGACAATAAGTTCCACACTGTCCGTCTCTGCCGGAACACTCAGATCGTAGGAAAAGCCTGAACCTTTAACTCCATTTATATTCCGTACCGTCAAATTTCCACTCAATTCAGTACCGCTACCTGAAGCATTCAAATTATGCAGCTTCTCATTATCAATATTTCCGGCATCAACACTGTCATAAAGCTGATTTGTTTTTTCAGAAATCCGGACGGGCTCTTTTCCCCACTTTTGTACACCCGAAACATAGGCTGTAACATTATACCAACATGCGAAATCAGCAGCCGACGGATTGAAAGAATAATCTCCTATTTGTGTATATAAGCTGTCGCCAGTGTTTACTATTGAGGTTTTAAACTCTATGCAGTCGCCCGAATCAATTTCCCCGGCATCGTTACCGAATCCGATTTCAAGATAGTTATCCGAATCCGAAGCCAACGCTGTTTTTACAAATTTTCCTGTTACGTTTGATTCTCCAAAAGAAGCCGCACTGCATTTAAATTCCTGCCTGCTCTCGGAATCTGCCGTAAAATAATATCTGATTTTTAAATTTGAAAGGCTTATCGGCTTGTTTGCAAAATTAAAAATTCTAAAGGCAGGAGAAATACTTGAAACTTTATCACCGGTATCTTCATTATACATTTGGACAATTATATCACTCATTGTTATCCTTAGAATGTATGCTCCGGTACCATAGTCCAGGTAATTCCCAACTGCAACATAGTATGTCTGATTTGCTTTAAGTTTATGGGTTATACTGAAATTGTTCGATCCGGGATCACTGTCATCATTATCTTTTATCAAATTATAGTCTTTATCGTATAAAGCGCCATAGGTATCGGTAAAACCGATAGTCCCAACGGTATAAATCCCTGCATAGGTTGTAGTAAACTTATAATAGTCAATATTTCCGGGAGTTTCTATCTCCCCCATTATATCCGAATCTACAGTAACATTTACACAAGACAGAAAATTTTTCTCCAGACTACCTGAAGCATATACCGACAATCCAACTGTCGGATATGTAACAAACTGAATTACCACCAAAAAGCATAGTATTACTTTTATTAATTTTCCCTTCATTTTAACTACCTCCCTTTTCTTTACACGCATTTCATCCGGTTTATCCTCACCCGATGAAACCACCATTTCCAAACGCAACTTTAATTAAGGCGAATCCGGAAAACCCCAAGCTTCACTCTTAGTTATGAACAGAAATATTTAGTTAATAATAATTTGAAATCATTAGAGAGAAGTACATGAAAAAATTATAGAAATCAAATCAAACTTAAATAAAAATGCCATAACATAACAGTCATGGCGCCAAAACTCTTCAATCCCGGCAGCCCGACTATCATAGTGAATTCACCTTAGATCCGCAGCTTTGCGTCCTTGTTTTTCAACAAGTTTGCCTTTTTCAAGTTCATATGAAATTTCTACTAATACTATTATATAATAAAATCGACACTTTTTCAATTCAATTTCATATAATTTATTGACAACATAAAAAAATAATTGTAGTATTATATAAATAGCTAAGTAAGAATGCATTTTCACTTTTGCTTCTGTGGCGTTTCAAAGGCTTCGCCGTTGACGCTAACTACAATTTAAGCTGGTTATGATTCGTTACTTAGGTTAATTTGATCTAATTTTTATAGAGTAATTGGCAAGTTAACAAAATTATACATCTTAAAGACTATGATGAGGTAGAGTAAATTATTTAATGTTTTTAAAGCGAGCCGCGGGGTAGTGAAAGCCGGGTAAAGCAAAATAATCGAAGTTCCCCTCTGAGTTGTTGGCTGAAGGTTTCATACTGGTAGGCTAAACCGGGTTTTCCGCCGTTAATGGAAAGGTGTATCGGATTTTTCATCCCGTACATTAAATAAAGTGGGCTTTCAAAGCCAATCAAGGTGGTACCGCGCGGAATATAACTCCTCGTCCTTCAATGGATGGGGAGTTTTTTGATTAGTGTCCGTTTCTTGAAGAGAAATCGGCCAAAAGCGAAAGGACCTCGACGGTCCGAGCTTTTGATTTAATTTATAAATATTAATTAATATATGGAGGATGTTGTTATGATAATTGTTATGAGCCAGTCGGCCACAAGAGAACAGATTGATAGTATTGAAAAGACGCTCTCCGATCTTGGATTTAAAACACATCCCATTTTCGGTGAAATCAAAACAGTTATTGGAGCTATCGGTGATAAAAGGCTTTTGAATACTCATTCGATAGCATCCATGCCTGGAGTTGAAAACCTTGTTCCCATAATGAAGCCGTTTAAACTTGCCGGCCGGGAGCTTAAACAGATTCCAACAGTTGTGAAGGTTGGGGATGTTGAAATTGGAGGCAGTGAGGTCGTCGTTATGGCAGGGCCGTGTGCAATAGAAAACGAAGAGACCTACGTAAGTACTGCAATCCAGGTTAAGGAATCAGGTGCAAAAATTTTAAGGGGCGGAGCCTTCAAACCCCGCACATCTCCTTATGCATTCCAGGGACTTGAAGAGGACGGACTTAAAATTATGGCTCTTGCCCGTGAGGTTACAGGATTAAGAATTGTTACAGAGGTTGTGGATACAAGGGACGTTGAACTTATCAGTTCATATGCAGATATAATTCAAGTAGGTGCAAGGAATATGCAAAACTTCAGGCTTTTACAGGAAGTAGGCCTTGCACAAAAGCCGGTTTTACTAAAAAGGGGCCTTGCCGCAACAGTTGAAGAATGGCTCATGGCGGCTGAATATATAATGGCAGCCGGTAACCCCAATATCATCCTGTGCGAAAGAGGCATACGCACATATGAAACCGCAACCAGAAATACAATTGATATGGGCAGTATCCCGGTTATTAAAGAATTATCACATCTGCCTATAATTGTTGATCCAAGCCATGCTGCAGGTGCCTGGAAATACGTAAGCGCACTTTCAAAGGGTGCAATAGCTACCGGCGCAGACGGCCTTATAATAGAAGTTCATTCCGATCCAAATACGGCTCTTTGTGACGGCCCCCAAT
>JAEZNF010000264.1 GCA_023441845.1 Bacillota bacterium
TCCGCATACCTGAATTTGATGCATTACGGGGCACTGCTATTATTTTAGCTATACAGCCAGAAATTTATATATTGTAGTATGATTATAGATTTGTCCTGCTTTAAGTACAGGTGACGGGAAA
This sequence comes from Bacillota bacterium, assembly GCA_023441845.1. GTDB lineage: Bacteria > Bacillota > Clostridia > Acetivibrionales > DSM-2933 > JAEZNF01. Next base: position 122 of record JAEZNF010000264.1, read on the forward strand.
TTCGGGTGTTTCAGCGAATTAGGGAAGTACTGAGTTTCAAGACATAAAGCACCCCGCCGTTTATAGGTAACACCGCCCTTGCCGATTTCCGTGCCGTTAAGGCTATTACCGGTATATAATTGAATTCCGGGCTTTGTTGTGTACACTTCCATAATTCTTCCGCTTTCAGGATCATATAATTCTGCCGCTTTTACATCCAGTCCGGTATTATTCAGAACAAAATTGTGGTCATAGCCGTTGCCGTATTCTATTTGCCGGCAGTTGCTTGATATTCTAGTGCCAATGGCCTTCCTTACAGTAAAGTCCATCGGTGTCCCCTGTACTTTCCTGATTTCCCCTGTAGTGAGACATTGATCATCGGTAGGGGTGAAGGAATCGGCATTTATTATAAGTTCATGTTTCAGGATATCACCGTGTGCATGTCCGGATAGGTTGAAATAGGAATGGTTGGTGAGATTAACAACGGTGTCTTTGTCCGAAACCGCATAATAATCAATTCTAAGAGCATTATCTTCGGTAATGCTGTATGTAACCTTTACACCCAGATTGCCGGGGTAGTTTTCCTCTCCGTCATTACTTTTGTACATAAGCTCCAGGCACTCAACGTTTTCCCTCTCAGCGATTTTGCCTTCCCAGACTACCTTGTCAAAGCCTGTGTTTCCGCCGTGAAGGTGATTGTTTCCTTCGTTTTTGGCCAGATTAAAAATTTTTCCATTTAACTCAAAACTTGAATTTTCAATTCTATTAGCAACCCTGCCTATGATGGAGCCGAAATAAGGGCCCTTTTCCATGTAGTTTGATATATCATTAAAGCCCATCACAACATCATCCAATTTACCATTCTTATCGGGAACCATAAGTGTCAGCACTGTTCCCCCGAAATTGGTGATTTTTGCAGACATACCTTTACTGTTAGAGAGTGTATACACATATATGTTTTCATATGAGTCCACACGTTCTGCTTTTATACTCATTTAAGATTCCCCCCATAGATTATTTGTTTGGGAATTTATACAGATATCGCAGCTAAGCTGCAAGCTTCGAAGTATGAAAATCGCTGCGATAATCAGAAGAACTATATCTTCTCAAAAAGTGTCTTATAACGCTTACGCTATAAGACTTTCAGAATAAAAGTTTGCTAAAAAAACAACCTTTTTGAGAAGAATAGTATAACGGACCGCAAATAGACTTGCAGTCCGTTATTGATTGTTAAAGTATTAGTCTTCTAAAACATATTTGTTGAGCATAGCCTCAAGAACTTCCTGTCTTCCGGAAGTGTTTTTGAGATTGTCATTTTCCAATGTATATTTTTCCAATTCCTTGAAGCCGACTTTTCCGTCAACGATATCTTTACCGATGCCGCTTAAGTAGCTTGCATACCTGTTATTTATGAAGTCGGCGAATTTGCCGTCCTGAACCATTTTGTACGCTATTTTAAGGCCCTTTGCAAATGTATCCATGCCTGCAATGTGTGCATGGAAGAGATCGATAGGTTCAAATGAACCTCTTCTTACCTTAGAGTCGAAATTCAGACCGCCAGTAGTAAATCCGCCTGCCAGCAATGTCTCATACATAGCAAGTGATGCATCATAAATATTTGTTGGGAATTGGTCAGTATCCCAGCCGAGGAGCAGGTCGCCCTGGTTGGCATCAATGCTGCCGAATACTCCGTTTATTCTTGCTACAGCCAGTTCATGCTGGAATGTATGTGCTGCAAGAGTAGCATGGTTTGCTTCAATATTCATCTTGAAGTCTTTTTCCAATCCGTAGGTGCGCAGGAAGCCTATTACAGTTGCTGTATCAAAATCATACTGGTGCTTTGTAGGTTCCTTCGGCTTGGGTTCGATAAGGAACTGGCCTTTAAAACCGATTTCCTTAGCATAATCAACAGCCATCTTAAGGAATCTTCCCATATTGTCCAGTTCAAGCTTCATATTTGTGTTGAGCAGGGTTTCATAACCTTCACGGCCGCCCCAGAATACATAGTTCTGACCGCCCAGCTCAAGAGTGATTTCCATTGCCTTTTTAACCTGTGATGCGGCATAAGCAAACACATCTGCATTTGGAGATGTGGAAGCACCGTGAACAAATCTGGGATTGCCGAATGCATTTGTTGTTCCCCAAAGGAGCTTAACCGGACTGTTTTTCATGCGGTCTTTAATAAGGCCTACGATTTCATCCAGCCTTTTGTTTGTTTCCTTGAGGGTGGAAGCTTCGGGAGCTATATCTCTGTCATGGAAGCAGAAGAATGGTACTCCAAGCTTTTCGCAGAACTCGAAGTTTGCATCTACCTTGGCTCTTGCTACATCCATCGGGTCGGATATATTATCCCACGGTCTTTGTGCAGTACCAGGTCCGAACGGATCGCCGCCTGTTCCCTGGAATGTATGCCAGTAAGCTACTGCAAACCTTAAGTGGTCTTTCATTGTCTTTCCGCCCACTACTTCATCGGCATTGTAGTACTTAAACGCCAAAGGATTGTCTGAATCCTTACCTTCAAATTTAATTTTTGAAACTTCCTTAAAATACTCTGCCATTTTAATTGCCTCCTTATATTTTTAATTATAGATAAACAGCTTTATAATCGAATTTATTAACTAGCTCAAAAAGCGATAAGGCATAGCTATTTTTCGCTACCCAAATATATTAAGGTTTAAAGTCGTCTATCTTTAGCGATTATGCTTTACTTTCCAAATAACTTTTTTATGGGTATTATCGCAGCACCGTAAACCGATGCCTTGTCTTTTAGCTTTGCGGTTGTCAGTTCAACATCGGAAGCAGCCTTCTTAAGGGCCTTGTGCTGCACAATGTTCTTAATTTGCTCCATAACAATGTCCGAATATAGTATGAACTCCTTGCCGAAAACAATTCTTTCGGGATTTAATATGTTTGCAATGTTGCAAAC
>JAEZNF010000302.1 GCA_023441845.1 Bacillota bacterium
GCAGGGACCAATACCGGATTAAACATTTCAGTCATTGACATAAATTCCCATATTCCAAAAAACATTATTATTACAATCACCTTATATACATTTTTAAGCCTTCCGATCATTCAAATTCCTTTCTATCACTGGAAATCACCAGTCCCCTTATAAAGGTCCAAATGATCATGTGATTCTATGCTTTTAGAGCGATAATCAGCTTCTATTATCTGTTGAGTACCGAAACCAAGAATTACAACCATCATAAAAATAATGAATATAACCTCCGATGTATCAAATTTTTTATGTACTTTACCTTCTGAATAAAAGTCTGCGGCTGTTTTCCAGAAAAAAAGTCTTTTATACACATATCCTAAAAACCACTTAATAAAAACTCCCAGAGCAATAATAAGAACCGCTGCTGCATAAATCCAGACAACCCTGTTATTCATTCCTGCATTGTGTACAAGCCATCCTAATCCGGCACTGGTTCCAATCATTTCAGCTGCGACCACCATAAAAAAGGAAATTTCAACCCCTGTACGAAGTCCCGTAAAAATCCACGGTCCTACTGAAGGCAGTAATATCCTGGTAAAACTTTGCAGCGGCGATATGTTTAGTGCCCTGGCGGACTTCTCCAATAACGGATCTACTACCTTGATACCTGTTATAACATTAAACAAAACCGGCCATATGCAAGCCCAGGCTATCATTGAAACCTTAGCCAATTCTCCCACTCCAAAGAATAAAATGAATATAGGGCCCAGTGTGAAAGGATTTACCTGGGAGAGGAGCCTCAGCATTGGGTTAAGTATTTCTATGAGAGAAGGATATCTTTTTGTAAGAATAAAGCCTGAAGGTATGGCAATGATACAAGCAGTAATAATACCTGTCAAAACCCTCCAAAGGCTTACCATTATGTGCATTGTAAGCTCTCCGCCTGCCGTAAGCCTTATAAGTTCATTAACAACCGTTGAAAACGCCGGAACAAATTGTTTATCTGCCCAACCCAGCCTTGGGCCTATCTCCCAGAGAACAAGGAATATAATTACACCCGAGGATTTTATGAGAATGTCTTTAGCGGAACTTTTGGTTTTATTTGCTAAACTTTGTTTCAAGATATCAATCCTCCCCCAGAAATAATAAAAGGCTCAGTGACATCGAGCCACCTTGACTTTTGCCGGATTTCTATTCGAGAAATGGCACAAAAAAAGCTTGAACATATGATAAATGCTCAAGCCTCTAGATCTCCAGTCAACTCATCCGCAATAATATCTTAGTATTATTATATGTTTTGTTGATATATATTACCTGATACAGCTATACCGAACGGCCGTACCCTAGGCTTATCACCATCAACCGTTGCTAAATAAAACGTTCCCGCATCTGAAAGAAATTTAACCTCACTCATAATCACTTAACCTCCTGAATATTTTTTGTTTATTTGTAATTATACAACCAGTTCCTCAAGTTTCAAACTTGTTTTCTCTCAATATTCCCTTTGCCTTGAAAGGGCCTTCGAATAAATGTCTTCAACAAGATTTAATCCGCCTCTGTAACCGACAAATGTCTTATTTAAAATCAGTCTGTCTATTACAGGCAATCCTACACTCACAAGAAATCCTCCGATTTCTCCTGCCAGATCTACCTCCCATGAACTTCCCAATATCAAGGGGTTATCTACACCTGGGCTCCTCAATATATCCTCGTTTATAAATCCTCCATCCTGAGAAAAAACAACTTCGGCAGAGATACCGGGCGCCAGATCCTTAAAATATCCTTTGATTACATCCTTATATTCATCAGGAACATCCTCAGTTATATATTGACCTAATGGAAAAAATCCCATATCATTTACCAAAAATCTTGCAATTCCGAGAGCGTAATTGGAATCTATAATGCTGTAAAACTTCTTAGGGAGGTTTATCTGAAACTCGGTCAAAAGATCTACCGACCGGAGCAGATAATGATAAAACTCTGCTTCTTTTTTTTCGATGACATTTTCCAAAAGATTTTGATCTAACTTGGCAAACTCTCCGACAGCTCTAAGAAATTTGGATGTCTCAACACCGCCAATTGGCAAAACAGGATAATGAAGATATGGAGTGCCGAATTTTTCCTCCAGAAGCTTCACTGTATTAAGACCTACATGCGGCGACACCAAAAGATTAAACTCTGCTTTTGGTATTTCTTCAAAGGCCTTTATTCCTCCACTGTTAAAACCAAAAAGAATATTTGCCCTAAGTCCCAGGTATGACAAAAGCTTTTTCAGCTCATTCAGGTCTCCCTCCCAAAAGGGGTCATGCCTTGGAACGCTTGCAAATACATTTACAAGACCTTTTTCTTTTTCCTCTGAAGGCTTTAGATGCTGTTCTATTATTGCCTGCAAAATAAGCTCATGCCCTTTGTATGAATCGCCTTTAAAGCCTGCTGTTTCTGCATACACGATAGGCACTCCCCTGCTTCTGAAATTACTGACTACATTTCCGACATCATCACCAATTATTTCAGAGGTACAGCTGGTAAGCACCACAAAAAAGTCGCCATCCATAACCTTCAAGGCTCCTTCAATAAGGTTATGCAATTTATCCGTGCCTCCGAAAACCACATCCTTTTCAATCAAATTGCTGGAGGGAACTGCATCAGAACCTGCATAACCGGCGCCCTGATATCCTCCTGCCTGTGACATTCCTCTGTAAAGCTTTGAGCCGCAGCCCGGACCTGCATGCAGTATGGGGATTGCCCGCTCAATTGCTATTACTGTCTGGTGTGCACCTAAAGCACACGTATGTCTTGGTTCCTGTATTATTTCATTCATCATTATCTCCCCCTAAAAAAGCGAATGTATCCTGCTCAAACCACCAATCTGTGTAAGGAAGCTTGCTGTGCCTGGATATATTTTTTATAAATGCCGGATTTTTAAGTGTGGACCATATCAACTCTCCATATCTTATAAGGCCGTCATAAAGCATCTCAGAAGGCTCAATAACTGATAAAAATGATGGTATGCCAAGCTTTGCAGACCAGACTGTTGCCATATGCCTTGATATAAAGATATCCGGTTTTAATTTATTTAATGCACTTACAACCTCATATGACTGCTTATTGCATACCCCAAGCTTAAAATTCCCCAAATGCTCAACATTGAATTTTAAAACATCAAGCCTTTCGTCATCATTATCAAACCTCTGGTCATGATGCCATATATGTGCACCCAGAACCTTTATTCCCAGATCATTTAAAAGTGCCATTATACTGTACCCTATTGGTCCGCCGGCTCCTATAAAGGCTGTCTTTCCGGACAAGTCCCTTCTTAGCTCTTCAAGACGCGGAGCTATTTTTTCCTTTTCTTTGGCAATTACCCTTTCAACTTCCTTTTCCTTGTTGAAAACCCTTCCTATCTCACGAAGATATTCATCGGTTGCTTTTATTCCAAACGGCGCCGGTGACTTTATCTCATGTACTCCGTAATATTCCTCCAGGCCTGCTGCAAGATAAGAACCCAGCGTTTCACAATATTGAACGGTAGCAGCCGCCTCCGATATGTACTCTAGCTGCTCTATAGTGGAAAAAGGTACAATATGGTTTGCCCGTAAGCCCAATTGCTCAAAAATGCTTTCATAATGGTATCTATGGGTAAAGCTGATGACATTAATAAGATCATTCTGCTTTTTCCACGGAGGCTTTACTATTTTACGCAGAATACTGTGATTTGCCGAATCAAAACCCGTCGCCCATATGTTGGTTCTAAACCCCTCACAAATTGTAGCTACTATGGGTATCCCCAATTCCTCCTCAAGCTCATCACAAATACCCTCAACATCATCACCAATGATAGCAGATGTGCAGGTTGTAGTGACAAAAATTGCTTTTGGAGAAAATCTTCTGTATGCTTCTCTTATTCCTCTTGCAAGCTTTTCTCCACCGCCATAAATTGTGTCCTTTTCACTTAAATTTGTATTTATGTATTTTACATTGTGTACTCTAAGCCCCAATCTTCTATTACCTGTTCTGAAATTGGCATTTCTAAAAGGTATATCTCCGCTGCATCCTGCAGGACCATGCTCTACTACTGCCGCATCCTGAAGCTGAAGAAGTAAATTCATCACCTGGTCAGCACTGCAGGATCCGCATTGCGTAAATGTCCGTTCTCGATTTTTGATACAGCCTTCCCTGGACTTTCTAAGTAAATCCAAAGCATCCCCATCATATCCGGTGAGGGTTCCAAGCCTTTGCTCCCTTAACGGAACAGCCGGTACATCTAAGTTTATAGCCATATACATTACCTCCGTTTTGATATTAAACCAAATAAAAAAGACCGGATAAATTTATCCAGCCTCTATTTCCACAGTCAGTTGAAACTTATTACAAGTATACCTATTTGATTAGTAATATTATAATACAGTTATCATTTAATGTCAATTATTAAAGTTTATAACATTATAAGATTCTTCTTGTTCATAACTTCTGCACAACTTCTTCATATTTCTCACAAAATGTTTGACAAACGGGCTAACAAAGCACATACTCTATTTAGCCAATAGTAATACTTGTGATTGGCTGTAAATAAGCTCCTATCAGGTTAACCAATATAGTTGGAGACCTTTATATATTTTTCCTTTCATATAAGTTAATATTATTAAAGATTCAACCCTGGCTTGAATCTTTTTTATGCCATATGGTCCACCGCTAACACTCCATTTCCCAAACATATACAACATTATACCGATACCAAATGCGTCAAAAAACGGAACCATACTATCTTAGCCCCACTTTTTGAAGTATTTATATAATTTTTGAGGAGTTTTATAAGTAATCAAAAACTTGATGCCAAATTCCCTGATCCTCTTTCCAATGCTTCTACAGCCTTTATTATTTCTTCATCTATTACTCCAATAGTCTGAAATACCTTTATACCTTTTTCTTCAAGCTTTTTCTGCGGCAAAAAGCCTATCCTCTGAACCAAAACCGCAGCACAATCTTCCAAAGCACTGCTGATTTTTTCAAATTTGCTTTCTTCCTCATCACAGTCACTTTTACCGTTACAATACTTTTCAACAGATCTTTTCTCAAGGAGATTTGACTTTCCGTTTTCATATCTGTAGATATAAAATTCCTTTACATGCCCAAAATGCGCATCAATATAATTTCCATTTTTAGTTGCTGCTGCAAAGGTATATGTCACATCACTTATAACACTTCCGGTCTTCTCCTCTATCCTTTTGCTGAATTCTACCGAGCAATCATTATCAAGAGTGCCGATAGCATCTGCCCTGCATTGTTTACAATGGTACATCTGCTTTAAGTGAACCTCACATGCAGCTCGTAGTTCATTAAGCTCCTTGTTGCTTGTTAGGGGCATATCCTGAAAAGCACTTCCCGGAGCCGGTATCAGCGGCATTATATTGTTTATAAAAACGCCAAGATCCTTTACCTTTTTTACGACATCCTCAATGTGCTTATCATTGATGCCCTTTATCATAACCGTATTTATCTTGGTAATAATCCCCAGTTCTATTAGTTTCTTAACTCCTAACAGCTGATTATTTAAAAGGATTTCTGCTCCTTTCTCCCCCTCAAGCCTTACACCCTGATAATTAACACTCCTATAGATTTTTGCGCCGATTTCAGGGTCTATAGTATTAATGGTAACAGTCACGTGAGTAACTCCAAGCTCTGCCAGTTCTTCAGCATAGTGGGGCAGCATCAGCCCATTGGTTGACAGGCAGAAGGTCACGGCAGGATCTTTTTCTCTTATTAAGCGGAGAGTTCTTTTGGTATTCTCAAAATTCGCAAGAGCATCTCCTGGTCCTGCAATACCTACAACCTTAAGATTATTTAATTTACTTTTCACCTTCAAAAATCTGTCCAATGCCTCTACAGGCTTTAAAACCTCGCTTGTTACTCCAGGTCTGCTTTCATTTACGCAATCAAACTTTCTATTGCAGTAATTGCACGAAATATTACATGCGGGAGCAACCGGAAGATGAATTCTGGCATTCTGACATCCACCGCTGTAACAGGGATGACTTTTAGTTTTTTCTTCCAATATTTTATTTTGATTGAGCGTTGTTTGGTTTGACAAATTTATACCTCCTTACACAGCCAAATAATGAAAACTCAACAGAAATAACCATCCTGCAATTACTTTTTTAAAATGCAGGCACAACAGCTACTCCATACTTATCATTTATAAACTTTTTCACATCGTCCGATTGCAAGGTCTCAACCAGCTTTTTTATTTCAGGACGTGTTTCTTCTCCCTGTCTTACAACGATTATATTGGCATATGGAGAATTTGCACCTTCACGGAATATTGCTGTATTTGGGTCTATTTTTGCCTCGAGTACATAGTTTGTATTAATAACCGCACCGTCAACATCCGGAAGAACCCTTGCCAATTGTGGCGATTCAACTTCAACAAATTTCAGCTTCCTGGGATTTTCGGCAATGTCTTTTGGTGTTGCCGAATAATCCTTTAATCCATCCTTTAGCTTTATAAGGCCATTTTCCTGAAGCAATTTAAGGGCCCTGTACTCGTTGGATGGATTATCGGGAATGGCTATTTTTGAGCCTTCCTTTAACTCATCCTTAGATTTTAACTTCAGCGAATAAAACCCGATAGGTTCAACATGAACTTTCCCGGCTACTGCAAATTTATATCCCTTTTCCTTTGACACAGAGTCCAGATAGGGCACATGCTGGAAGTAGTTGGCATCAATCTGCTTTTCATCCAATGCAGGATTTAATTGAGCTTCATTATCCAACACTTTTACCTCAAGGTTTATACCCTTTTCTTTAAGCTTTGGCTTTATAAAATCCAAAATCTCTGCATGCGGAACAACTGCCGCTCCAACCTTAAGGCTAACTTCCTCCTCTGCTTTTATGGAAGGCTCTGCCTTTTCACTGCCTGATGCAGTTGCTTGCGGTTCATCCTTTTTTGAGCATCCTGCAAAAGCCCCAGCAAGCAAAGTCACCCCAATTACCATAAGAATCAGTCTTTTAAACATATTAATCTCTCCCCGCCTTTATATATTTTTTATATCATTCAAACTTAAACCTTTTTCTGTTTATCCATTTTGCTATCGAATCACCGGCCAGCTGCACGCCTTGAACCATAAGAACCAGTAAAACAACAGTAACAATCATAACATCATTTCTGAAACGCATATACCCAAACCTTATTGCAAGGCTTCCGAGTCCACCGGCACCTATAGCTCCGGCCGCAGCTGTAAAACCGGTTATAGCGATAACAGCCAATGTAACACCCCGTACCAGAGACGGAAGCGCTTCAGGTATCAAAACCCTTTTGATAACGGTGAAAGGTCCGGCTCCCATTGCCAGTGACGCTTCGATTTTTCCCGGGTGAACCTCCTTTAAACTGTTTTCAATAATCCTTGCCAGAAACGGTGCCGAGCCTACTGCAAGAGGTACAACTGCGGCAGTTGAGCCAATTGTCGTTCCAACTATAACTCTTGACAAAGGCAGCAAAACCACAATCAGAATAATAAACGGAAACGATCTTACGATATTTACAAACGTTGCCAAAACCTTGTTAAGCCTTGGAGCCTCCAGTAAATTGCCCTTTTCCGTCACAACAAGCATTACACCAAGAGGCAAGCCTAAAATTAAAGCTGCGATAGTTGACAGCAATACCATATACAATGTCTCTGCAAGACCTGTACCCAATAATTGAATCAAATCGCTTTCCATCAGATACCACCTCCTTCTATGTAAAGCCTTCCTCTTTGAAAGTTGTTCAATATTCTCACAAAGCTTTTTGCAGTACCGCTTTCAGGGTTTGTAAAAAACTTTTCGGTTGGACCCGATTCAACAATCCTGCCTTGCTCGATTACTGCCATGTTCCTGCATATGTGATTCAAAACATCCAGCTCATGAGTAATAAGCACTATTGTAAGGTTCAACTTCCTGTTAATTTCCTTTAAAAGTTCCAAAATCGAATATGTAGTCATAGGATCAAGGGCTGATGTAGCCTCGTCACTTAAAAGCACATCCGGCTCATTTGCAAGGGCTCTGGCTATACCAACCCTTTGCTTTTGACCTCCGCTTAACTGTGAAGGAAACGAACCTGCTTTATCCGCCAAACCAACCATTTGAAGGATTTCTTCAACCC
>JAEZNF010000690.1 GCA_023441845.1 Bacillota bacterium
ATTGAATACTCATTATCCGGCGATACCGAAATTCAAGCACAGGAGAAAAATAAAGAAATTATTTTAGCACTGGATACTTCTGCAAGCATGGGCTCTAGCAATAGTTCAACACCATTAAACCCAAGAATTTTTGATTATACGCTTTTTTCTGGGTTGGTAGACCCAAATATCGATAATATGGCGTTTAGTACAACCAATTTTTACGTTAAAGGAAATGTGCACTCAAACGGCAAAATAGGAGTTTATGGAGCCAGTAACCAGGTTACTGTCGAGGGTAATATTGAAGCTGTAAACTCAATATTTGCAGGTTACCAAATATTTAAAAACGGAACTGTTTCCGCAAGCAGTCTTAGTCTTAGTGGCTGTACTTTTGCTAATGTAACACAGAACCCTGGAGCTAACGTACCAATAATAACAGGTATGGAACCTATCCCTGCTGATACACTAAAAAACCAAGCACAGGAAAATGGCAATTATGTATCTAAAAAAAGCCTTACAATTAAAGGACAAACCATGAGCCTAGATAGCCCTATTTACACCGATGGTGATTTGACAATTACAGCAGAATCTTATTCCGGTCACGGTATGATTGGTGCAAAGGGTAGAGTAACTTTGAGCGGAACAGGCATCTCTCAAGATTCCGGCGGTGCATTGTGCATTTATTCGGCTGCTAATGATGATCCTATTAAACATACTCCTGCCATTTCAATCAATTGCAACAATGGTGCCTTCTATGGTTTAATATATGCTCCCAATGGTACTGTAAATTTAAGCGGTACAAATTTCACCATATACGGTAGAATTGTTGCCAAAAATATAAATATTTCTTCAGCCGGGACTAAAGTATACGACAAGGCTTACCCCTCTCTGGTTGACGGAATTCAAAAAATGTATACTTCCAAGTTAAATGATGAAAAAGCAGCCGCTAAAGCATTCATCGATAAATTTGCCGGCACAGATACCAGAATCGGTATTGTAAGCTATGCAAAAACTGCATCCGTTGTTACAGACGCTAATAGTAACGCATTATTCTCTTTATCCAGACCGGCTAACGTAGCCTTTTTGAAACAGCGCATTGACATGCTGGAGTCTCAGAACATATATCTTGACGGAACTTCTACCCCTATGAGAAATATCGGTGATGGCATGAGAAGAGCTTATTATGTACTTGACAATTCACCGGATATCAACTCGTCAAAGTTTGTTGTAGTTTTTGCAGATGGTGCAGCAAATGTAAGGACTATTGATGATCCTTCTACAATTAATCCGTTAATTATTGACGGTGACGGACAGCATGTAGCAGAAGACCTTCCCCCTCCGGCACCTTTATTGGCAACAGCGGAAGGATATGCATCATACATTGGAGAAATAATGAGAAGTAATTATCAGAAAGTATACTTTATAAGTATGTCCGGTGCCGTTTCCCAATTGGAAGATATAGCTGTCAACTGCAGCTCAAGCGTAGCTTCCGGTACTACCCACTACTATTCCGGCACATCGGCCGAAACCATGTTAACCGCCACATTGTCAGCTGCAGACAGTATCGATAGAGATATCCAATATGTAGAATATGCTGATGATTTACAATTTGCTGCAGCTGCGTTTAATGAAATCTTTCCCAAGGGTGTAAAGGTTCTCTCCGTAGCTGAGCCGTATAACTATTTCACAATCACCCAGATAACTTCCGGGGCTAATAAAGGGAGGTATCAAGTCGCTTCCGACATTAACGGGCTGGTACTTCACAAAATAAGTTCAACCGCAAACGGAGTTGAAAAGTATAAACTTATGTCTCAGCAAATCAATATAGATCAAGACGGTAATACAACATTTTCACTTGAGCCTGTTCAAAATATTGTTGTGAATGTACAATATACAGGTTCTTCAGGAAAAATTGGAAAAGCCGGACCGCGTCTATTTTATTATGATATGCTATTTGACAGCAATAAAGTTGATTATGTTGATTACTTTGGAAATAACGGTTCCAGCGGTGCGCATGACGACCAGCGAAAGATATATTTCTCTCCGGACGCTATTTAAGCTTTAAGCAAAGTATATCAATAATTAAGGAACTAAATAATAAAAGGGAAATCGGTTCACCCGATTTCCCTTTTATCATTTCCGATTTATATTCAAATTTATATTCAAAAAATGCGCCTTGGTCCAATCAATCTTTCTTCAAAAAACTATCTTTTAAAGTGCTTACCGTAACCATACCTTCTGCCTTAACGGCATGGAGGAACTGGCTTTGACCCAGATAAATCCCTACCATTGCGAGCCCTCTTTACGCCAGTAAAGGTTAAATCTGGTCATCCAGCTAAAGCATGTGCATCACAATCAGCAAATTTCTATTTACGAAGGCATGAGAAAGTGGTATAATAAATACAGAAAATAAGATTTTATGTAAATCCATTTTTGGGAATTATTTCACTTCAATATCGTCAAAGATAGCTTTTTCATGATTACATCAATGAATTTATTTTTCTTAGTTTTCAGATTGTATTTGCGTTTTTGTATTAAACATAATCCAAAATAAGAAATCATAGATTTTTTGCTTGTTCATTTATTTATGTTTACTTGTAAATAGTGAATGCGGCAACTTTATCTTTTCTGTAGCTAGGAGTACGTCAATTAATTTCTCATTCCTAAAGATAATTTATTTATCTTTTTAAGTATAGGTTAACTTTCTATTTTTTTATGTTGTCATTAAACGGTAAGAGCGAATTAAAAAATTAAGTTCTTAGGAGGAATTAATTATGTCTAAAAAAGGTAAACTGCTGACGTGGCTTTTATGTCTTGCCTTCTTTTTTCAATCCGGAGGAATTCTAAACCTGATTCCGCAAAATACGAGCAAAGTCTATGCGGCAACCAATTCTCTTCAGGTACAATTTTTTAACAACAATAAAACCAGTACTACCACACAGATATATCCTCAGTTCAAAATTACCAATACCGGTACAAATGCAGTAAACTTTTCCGATATCAAGTTAAGGTATTATTACAGCATAGAGAATGAAACGTCCCAAAGATTTGCCTGCGACTGGTCTACTTTATCTATCAGCGCAATTACAGGAACATTTGTACATATGCCTAATCCCCAATCAACAGCCGATCATTATCTTGAAATAGGCTTTGCTAATTATGCAGGCAGCTTTGAACCGGGAAGTTCAATAGTAATCCTAACAAGGTTTGAAAAAGAAGACCACTCCCAATATAACCAAAACGATGATTATTCTTTTAATAACTATGCAACAAACTATGTTGACTGGGATAAAGTGACCGCTCATATTGGAAGCACTCTGGTTTGGGGGTCAATCCCTGGCGGTTCATCAAATATTGTATCAAATCCATCATCTTCATACAATACTCCCATCTATACGCCAACTCCTAGGCCAACTCCGGCAGGTTTCACAGGAAGTGCTTTTGATGTATTCCAAGCGGAAGCGTATAACAATATTAAATCTTCAACCATTTCAATCACAGATTATGGAAGTTACGGGGCCGCTTTGTCTAATATTTCAGCTGATGATTACATTGGGTTTAACAATGTAAACTTTGGAGGTACAGGGACAGCTTCATTTTCAGCTACTGTTGCATATGTCGGTCAAAAAGCTGCAAATGTTGAAGTAAGAATAGATAGTCCAACCGGTAAATTGATAGGTACATTGTCCATATACTCGACAGGTAATTGGAATGCATATTCAACACAAAGCTGTAATGTTGATAGGGTTACCGGGACACACAATTTATATTTAATATTTTCAACTGGTATTAATATTGACAGGTTTTCATTTAGTTTAGCACAAGCAGCCAACACTCCTACCAATACCCCTACCAATACTCCTACTAATACTCCTACTAATACCCCCACTAACACGCCTACTAATACCCCTACTAACACCTGCACTAATACCCCTACTAATGCTGCTGCCTATACGCCTATATATACTCCTACCGATGCTCCCACTAGTACTCCCATTCCAACTGAGATAATTGAACCAACGCCCAATTTACAAAATATAGCATTAGGAAAACGGGCAATATCGGATTCCCAATATTATGATAACTCATCATCAAGCTTTTATTATTTTGCAAATCCTTTTAATTTCTTTGCAGCATTCAACCCCTTAACGAGAAATGATATTAGCTTCCCTGCAACATACGCTGTTGACGGAGATATGTCAACTCGCTGGTGCGCTGCCAACGATGATATAGGCCACTACTTAGAGGTTGATCTTGGCGGATTTTACAATATATCAAAAACGGAAGTTTATTGGAAAAAGGCAGTAGGTGCGGCAAGTAAATACAGAATTGATGTTTCATCAAATTCTATAAACTGGGTATTAAAGGTCGATAGAACCTGTAATACCGATAAACAAGATTCTCAGGAAGATAAATTCTCTGCAAATGGTGTACGCTATGTACGTATTACAGTTACAGGTTTAGAAAATGGCTCATGGGCTAGTATATTCGAATTTAAAGTCTTTAGCGCAAATAGTACTCCTACAAGTACTCCTACAAAGGCTAGCAACACAAGTTCAAGTAATAGCGCAACTAATACACCTACTACACCTACTATTACACCTACCGGTATTACACTTATTACACCTGAACCAGCTGAAAATATAATTGCCAATAT
>JAEZNF010000334.1 GCA_023441845.1 Bacillota bacterium
CTCCCATATTTTAGCATATACTGCGCGTCCGGGAAGTTCAATATTAATATAGATTTCTTCGCCCTTTTTATTTAGAGCCGGTTTTATGGGGAGCTGGGAAACATTCAAATCCGTAAATACTGTTTCCTGCCATCCGTCACGGTTGAGTCTCTGGCTGAAATAACCCTGTTTGTAAAAAAGCCCTATTGCGGTGAAGGGTAAACCTAAATCGCTCGCAGATTTGCAATGGTCCCCGGAAAGTACTCCCAAACCGCCGGAGTAAATGGGCAGAACTTCGTTCAATCCATATTCAGCTGAGAAATAGGCAATCCTATGGTTCTTTTCTTCAGGGAAGTTTTTGTTGAACCATGTATCAGTCTCTGCCATATAACGGTCAAAACTGGCTACAACTTCCTCATACCTTTTAATATAGTCTGCATCGTTCAGTTTTTGTTCCAACTTCTTCTGGCTTACTTCCTGCAAAAACCTTACCGGGTTCTTACCTAGCTTTTCCCACAGCGCCAGGTCAATTTCCCTGTAAAGGTCTATAGCATCGGAATTCCATGACCACCACAGGTTGTAAGCAATGTCGTTCAACCTTGCAAGTTTTTGCGGGATTACAGCTGTTACCGTTATCTTTCCTAAAAGATACATAAGCAACCTCCAATTAGTTTCATAGTATTATTATTGTCATTTTTTAATAAAAAAATATCAGACTTGAAGCATTTTAAAACAATGTTTCAAAAAATAATTATGTTTTACTAATGAAAAACCTATAACAATGTAACTTCGCTTTGAAACAAAACAGGAAAGTATTTCCTAGATATTATATTAAATATAATATCACATATATTTAAATTTTGGTAGAGGTTTTTAAAAAAATATTTTATTGGTATACATAATTATATTTATTGATTTGTTTTAAATGCTCTGCTGCTTTGTTAAATATAAACTGAATCCATAAAGTTCATCTTTTACTTTGCATCCCTTTCCATTTAATAATATGTATTTAGTCATAACCATATCACCGATTGAACCGGAAATATTAAAAAGTATACCCATCCACGCATAAAAAATGTATTCACTATATATATATCCCAGTATTGATAATATTAACGTCAATATAATCAAGGGGGAGAGCATTACAATAAGCATTTGTTTTGCACCGTAATACTTACCCGATATATCCATTGTATAAAGATAAAGTAACTTTATTCCGTATTTTACCTTGCCTCCGAAAATTCTATATGGAATTCCATGCAGTAATTCGTGCATTAAAGCTGTGAAGCCGCATACAAGGAACAATATTACTATGCTGTTGTTTTGAAGCATGGATGTTGCAAGTTTTCCGTTCGGATTGCAGAGCATCCAGCAAATCAGAGTAAAGTAGCCTGATAAAAACAACAAAACTGCAAAAATGTTAAAAATAATTGATTTGGATTTAGTGAGCCGGTATTCTAATTTTTTATACATATTATTTCCACCTTTATTTATTATTTGAATTATAATTACTATAAAAGTCTCGGCGCCATGGCCCCACTCGGCTTTTGCAGGATTTTCCTTCGGAAAATGCTGCTAATAAAAGCGCTTATGAGCGCCCTTATTAGCAGCATTAGGTCACCTTTGCTTCGATGTCAGGTTGTTCGGGGGAGTCTTATATGGATTTTTTTTCATATATGCTCCTGTAGGATCGTTATCATTTGAATCTTTTTCAGGAACCAGTTCTCCTTTAAAACCTGCATCCTCTTTTATGGCTTTTGTTTTTCTGCTTTTCATAGCTAACCTCCGTATTGGTGTTAATACTAATCCTTATTCATTGGAATAAGCAGAAAAAGATATTATTGCTTATCCGTCAATCTATTTTTTGCTATTTTTCGATAGGTTATACTAAAGGCAAAGGTTATTCTTTAAAATATCTCCAAAAAACAAAAAAACTCAAACCAAGAAATAAATAACTGCTATAAAAATTTGAATGTCAGAAAAAATAAAAGTATGATTAAACGATTTGTTATTTATGGATTTATAGGATGGGGAATAGAAATAATATGGACGGGTTTATCTTCCATGTTGCAAGGTGATTTGGGACTTAGTGGCTTTACTAATCTCTGGATGTTTTTAATTTATGGTTCAGCCATTTTTTTAGAGCCCATTCATGATATAATATACAAGTGGAAATGGCCTATACGCGGAATTATTTGGGTGGTTCTTATTTGGGGAATCGAATATACCAGTGGTCTGATTCTATTAAGAATGCTTAATGTATATCCGTGGCAATACAGCGGACCTTTTGCAGTTGACGGACTTGTAAGGCTTGATTATGCGCCTGCATGGTTTGTTGCAGGGCTGATTTTTGAAAGGATTCACCGGAAATTGGAGTATTACAAAATAACGTAGAGAAATGTTAAAATATTATTAAATATTAAAAAAATATATATAAATTTAGTCGAACTTTTACTATTATTATTTTATGTTTATGTAACTTATAAAATGTTTAGGGGATGGATGAATTTTGCTAAAAACTGCAGAGAGAAAAAAGTCTAAAAATGCAAACAAAAAGAGCATAAAAGGGCTGTTCTTTAAAAGGATGGCTATTTTCCTTGCGTTCGAGATAATATTTACATGCCTTACCATGCCTCTTATTGTTTTTTATGGGCCATTTGAAAATGTTAAAAGAACAGTAGTGGGGATGTCATGGAATACTCTGAGACATCAATATATTGCACGTTTTTTTTTGACTGATACTGCTATAAATAGGATAATAGGCAGCAGTTTAGCTGTAGACCCGCTTGAAAATGGAGAAGAGATTCAACAGTTGAAGTTCGGTGTAAACCATACCGACAGGATAGATGTTTATAATATCGACGGAGGCGATTTTGTCGGTAAGATGATTCTGATACATGATCCCACAAGGGTAAAAGTCGGGTTTTCTGATGAAATTCCTCAGGCAGGCCAGCCGACAAGCAATATTGCAAAAAGAAACGGTGCGGTAGCGGCTATAAATGCCGGCGGCTTTATGGACCAGGCATGGGCAGGGACCGGAGGCACGCCGATGGGTTTTATTATTCATAATGGCGAAGTAGTATATAACAATAAAAGCGAGAATGCAAAACAGGATACGGCTGCTTTTACCGATAAAGGCATGCTTATCGTAGGAAAGCATTCCGTTAAGCAGCTCAAGGAGTATGGTGTTAAGGAGGGTGTAAGCTTCGGCCCGCCTCTGATTGTAAACGGAAAGCCTACTATTAATAAAGGAGACGGCGGATGGGGAATAGCCCCAAGAACAGCTATTGCCCAAAAGGAAGACGGTACGGTATTGTTTTTGGTTATTGACGGAAGAAGGGCGGGGTCTTTTGGAGCTACACTCAGGGATGTACAGGATATTTTTATGGAATACGGCGCGAAAAACGCAGTTAATCTTGATGGAGGGTCATCTGCTACAATGTATTTAAACGGCAAGGTTATTAACAAGCCATCCGATGCGCTTGGTGAACGTGCGGTTCCTTCGGTGTTTATGGTTGTTCCGCAGAAGGATGGTGAATAATATGAAAACAATTAAAAGGATATACAGGTGGATTATATTTTCGATTTTTTTCCAGGTGTTGATTTTTCTTTTTTTTAACAACTATTATTTAGTCAGAGATGTTGATATAAAAGCTTCAAGTTATGATGTCGCCGATGAAAAGCCGAAAGAAGACAAAGGGATTAAGGTATCGTCTGATGCAAAAGATATAAAGGTATCTTTTGACGGGGCATATGCCGCATACTTATTAAACGGTAATATTGAGTTTTCGGATATCAAAAGCAAAAAAACAAAAGACGTTATAAAGCCCCAAAAAGGCGAAATTGACTATTATAAGTGGTTGCCCGACAGGAACATAATTATTTATTCCGAAAAATCCATACTAAGTAAATCAACCAGTATTCAAATATCTACAAAGGATATTGATTCGGGGCTTGATCACAGTTTCCCGAAAATAACCGGGCTTTCCAAAAATAGCGAAGTTCAAAGCATTGAGCTGTCACCGCTGACAAATGTGGTTTATGCCAAAGTGAAAAGCGGTTCATCACAGGCAAAGATATATAAGTTCAATATAATGGACCAGTCTTCTTTTATAATGAGTGTTGATGCAGATGCTTCCATAGAAGAACTGAGTTATAAAGATATTTTATTGTATGAAGATAAGCCAAAGAATAGAGTGCGTGCATGGGATGGAATAAATAAGCATTCCTGGTCGCTGCCGTTTAAACAAAAAATTGTCTTACTGGGGACTGATTCTGAGGACAAAATATATATCGGTGAGATAGATGATAATGAAAAAATATCAAAGATATATTATGGGAATCTTGATAAGGAGAGCCATGAATCCTGGCAGGAAGTTGTTCTTGAGGAAGTCGTCGGGAAGGACAGGATTGTTATTTCAGGGGAAGGGCATATATTTTTGGTGGATTCAACCAAAGAAGCTATCAAGGATTTAAAGAGTGGCAGTGAAATTACGTATAAAGGCAATTTTGTTGAAGTTATAGACAATTACGTTGTTTACCTGGACAAGAATAAACTTAATTTAGATGTAATAAATTAAATTTGTGTTTGCATCAGTATTATTATAGGTATATATAATATACTATATAATAAAAAGGAGGATTATTTATGGCTAATGAAAATGTTTTGGTTGTCACCAATTCTAATTTTGAAGGAGAGGTATTGAAATCGGATAAGCCTGTTATGGTAGACTTCTGGGCACCGTGGTGCGGTCCATGCAAGACGATTGGACCGGTTATAGATGAGATTGCAAATGAGTACAATGGTAGGGCGGTAGTTGGAAAAATTAATATTGATGATGAAGGTGAATTGGCAAGAAAGTATAGAGTAATGAGTATTCCTACACTATTGTTTTTTAAAAACGGTGAGGTTGTTGAAAGATTAATAGGAGCAAGACCCAAAAGCGACTTAACCAAGATACTTGACGGACAGCTGTAAATTTCGGGGGATGCCTTCCTTAATTCCAGGAGTTAGTTTGAAAGAAAATGTTAATATTTTACTTTCGTTCTGCTTTGTGCCTCAAGAAAGGAATGATACTTTTTATGATTGAGTTGCCTTATTTTTCATAGTTTATTATAATAAAAGAGGATTTTTGGAATTTGTATTGAATACTATAATAATTAAATTTTGAGGGGGACTCCTAGATGGCGGGCGAGAGACGTTTTGGAACATCAGCTATGGGCTTTACAAAGGCCGATGTTAATTCCTATATTGAGAGAATGCTGAAAGAATTTGATGATAGGCTAAAGCTAAAAGATGATGAAATAGCAAATTTAAAAAATCAGAACAGGGAAATCAGAATAAAGTATGAAGATCTGGAAAGGCGAGCCAACCAGATGGGCGATGACAGAGTAAAGATTGCCGATGCCATAATTAAAGCACAGGAAAAAGCAGAGGCTATATTGGAGGAAGCCAGACAACAGGCAGACGCTGAAAAGAGCAAACTTGAAGGAGCTATTGAAGAAGAAAAGGAAAAACTGGTGGATGTTAAAAAAGAGCTGAAGTTTTTAAAATCTACGGTTGTTGAAATGTTAAAAAAGTTTGATGCGCAAATAAACGAAGTACTTGATGAGGAATAATTGGTGAAATAATTATTTAATAAAATTTTGTAACAAAAATCTTTTATTTGAATAAATTGTTTATTAATAAATTAATTTTTGCGTTGTAAAATTAATTGTATTCCTGTATAATAAATATAATTGTATAGCATTATAATCAATGACGGGGAAGAGTAAATATAGGGATTTTTCAGAGAGTTAGAGTGTGGTGGAAGTCTAACATTGAACTATATTGAAGGCAGCCCTTGAGATTCTTCTTAAGAAATCCGGTGTTAATACATGCATCGAAATAAAAGAAGACGTTTTCTCACGTTATAGAGGCGCAGTATATTATTGTACTGTTAGAGGCGGCGCATTATTTGCGCTAAGTAGGGTGGTACCGCGGTGAACTTCTTCGTCCCTTGTATGGGAGAAGAGGTTTTTTTATTATAATAAATAAAAAAATGCCACTAAAAGGAGAGGATCTGGTATGGAAGAAATTTTAGAAATATTGGAGAAAAATAATAAACTCAGTGAAGAACAGATAGCGGTAATGCTCAATAAGAGTGTTGAGGAAGTACGGGCTGCAATAAAGAAATTTGAAGAGGACGGAGTTATTCTTGGGTACAACACGCTAATCAATTGGGAAAAGACCAGCAAGGATACTGTTACTGCCCTGATTGAGGTTAAGGTTACTCCGCAGCGTGGTGAAGGCTTCGATAAGGTAGCGGAGAGAATATACAGGTATCCCCAGGTTAAAGCATGTTATCTTATGTCGGGTGGGTTTGATTTAACTGTAATAATAGAAGGAAAAACCATGAAGGAGGTTGCTTTGTTCGTAGCAGAAAAGCTGGCGCCTTTAGAACATGTTTTGAGTACCGGAACTCACTTTGTACTTAAGAAGTTCAAGGATAAGGGAGTTATTTTTGAAGAAAAAATGAAAGATGACAGGGAGGCTATAATACTATGAACATATCGGAAATGATAACGCCGGCAGTGAAAAACATACCGCCTTCCGGCATCAGGAAGTTTTTTGATCTGGTAAATGAAATGAAGGATGCCATATCTTTAAGCATTGGAGAGCCAGATTTTGTAACGCCCTGGAATATCAGAGAAGCCGGAATCTATTCCCTTGAAAAGGGGCATACACATTATTCTCCCAATGCAGGGTTTATTGAATTAAGGCAGGAGATTTCAAATTACTTAAAAAGAAAGTATCATGTAGGGTATGATCCTAAAAATCAGATACTGGTAACGGTAGGAGGCAGTGAGGGAATTGATATCACTTTAAGATCGCTGGTAGGTCCCGGCGATGAAGTAATTATTCCCGAACCCAGTTTTGTTGCATATAAGCCATGCACAATCTTCACCGGAGCAACTCCCGTTATTATCAATCTGAGGCATGAAGACCAGTTCAGGCTGACGCCCGAACTCCTTGGAAATGCAATAACCGATAGAACTAAGGTTCTTATTCTTCCGTTTCCCAATAACCCTACCGGCGCAATTATGACAAAAGAAGACCTGGACGGTATTGTAGAGGTATTAAAGGACAAGAATATAATGGTTATTTCCGATGAGATTTATTCTGAATTAACTTATGAAAGACAGCATATTTCCATAGCAAGCTATCCTGAAATGAAGGATAAGACTCTTATGATTAATGGATTCTCAAAGGCTTTTGCAATGACAGGCTGGCGTTTGGGGTATGCATGCGGCCATCCCGATTTAATTGCGGCCATGTATAAGGTTCATCAGTATGCTATAATGTCTTCACCTACAACTGCGCAATATGCAGCGGTGGAAGCGCTAAAAAACAGTGACCGTGATGTTGAGACTATGGTTAGGGAGTATAACAGGCGAAGAAGGATAGTGGTCGACAGCTTCAGAAAAATGGGACTTGATTGCTTTGAACCATATGGTGCGTTTTATGTGTTTCCTTCTATAAAGTCAACAGGCATGAGCTCGGAGGAATTTTGCGAAAAGCTTCTTATTGAAGAGAAGGTTGCAGCTGTTCCGGGTACAGCTTTTGGAGAATCAGGAGAAGGCTTTATCAGGGTTTGCTATGCGTATTCGATAGAAAATATTATCGAAGCTATGAAGAGGATGGAAAAATTTGTTGCGAGAGTAAAGAGATAGGGTGAGTTATGTATAAGCTATTGTCAATTGATCTGGATGGGACGCTTTTAAATTCTGCGAAGCGGATTTCTGATGAAAACAAGGAAGCGGTAAAGGCGGCAATTGGACGGGGAATAAAGGTGGTTGTTTGTTCGGGAAGGGTTTTTAAGGGTGCGGGAGTATATGCAAGGG
>JAEZNF010000691.1 GCA_023441845.1 Bacillota bacterium
ATTTTTGTGACCGGTCATTCCGAATATGATCCGTGTACGTTAAAACTGGAATACGACAGGGATGTTTGCCGGGGCCTTGAAATTAAGGTTCCAAAGAATTATTTTCCCGACGATGATCCTAAAAAGCCTCCGGTTGTTAAATGGAGAGGTCATGCCAACTTGCTCTTTTCAAACTGGCTTAACTATTATGTATATCAGGAAACACCGTTTGATTTGGACCAGATTAAATAAGGAAAGTAAGTTAATACTGATTTTAATACAAAATGTGTTTATCTATAAACCAAGTTATATCAAAGCATTGCAAGCTGAATTCCTTAAATCAGGATATACACTTGCTTAAACGGCTAATTGCTTCTTGTATCTTATGAGGTTCTATTCCGGAATAATTTATAATGAGCGTATGCTCTGAACCAAGAGCATCTTTATGATAATATTGCGACAGACAGGTAATGCGAAGGCCTTCATGTTCTGCCCTTCGGATTATGGTATCGTCGGATAGGGATGTATTTATATGCATTAGAAAATGCAGTCCGGAATCTTCTTCTTTAATTGTAACGCAAGAGGACAGCGGACTGTTTTTTATGCATCCTAAAATGATGTCTCTCTGATTGCGGTAAAAGTTACGCATCCGGTTGATGTGTTTTTCAAAATAGCCATTTTTAATGAATTTTGCAAGGGTGTATTGTTCAAAATTTGATACGGTGCATGAGTAAAAACCGAGCTTTGAATAAAACTTATCCAATAAATGTTTGGGCAATACCATATAGCTTACTCGTATGGTTGATGCAAGGCTTTTGGTAAATGTGTTCATGTAGATAACCTTTTCCATAACATCTATACTTTGAAGGGCCGGAATAGGTTTGCCGAGCAAACGGAACTCACAGTCATAGTCATCCTCTATTATATAACGGGATTCTGACTTTGAAGCCCAGCCTAATAGTTCATACCGTCTGCTTATGGGCGTTATTATGCCTGTCGGATAATGGTGGGATGGTGATATATGCACGATATCTGCCTGGCTTTCTTCAAGGGCAGGAATACTGATGCCGTTTTCATCAAGGGGTACGAAATGGCATTTAACGGCGTTGCTGCTGTAAATCTGAGCAATCTTTTTATAGCCGGGATCTTCAACGGCAAATGTCTTTTCATGCCCGAGCAACTGGATGAGCAGCCCGTACAGGTACTCTGTCCCGGCACCGATTATTATCTGGTTTGGAGAAACATTCATTCCGCGGAACTCATATAAATAGTTTGAGATTGCCTGCCTTAATTCAATAATGCCGCCGCATGGCGGATTTGTCATTAATGCCTCGCTTTCTTCAGAAATAATTTCTCTCATTATCTTAGCCCATATTGAAAAAGGGAAGTTGGCATGATTTGTACTGCTGCTCAAAAAATCCGCGAAATATGCCGATTGGTTTGCAGCAGCGACAATATTTTCAGAATTCAATCCGGCTTTTTTATTGATTGAATTTGTAATATCCGATACAAAGTATCCTTTTTTCGGGATGGAATTAATATAGCCTTCAGCCATAAGCTGAGCATACGCATTTTCAATTGTTATGGTACTTATGTTCAGATTCTTTGCAAAACTTCGTTTGGACGGGATTTTGTCACCGGGTGCCAGAGTGCCCTGTAATATATCGTTCTTGATACATTTATACAGGTATTGATAAAGACTGTCTGACCCTAAAGCTGCAAATGAATATGTTAACATTTGAATAAATCCCACCAATCTGACCATTCTGATTATATTTGAAATGGGTATTTTAATATGGTCACATATTATTATAATGGTATTAATAATTTTTGTAAAGAAAGGAAGATTTAAATGGATCAGAAACGTTATGAATTAAATAAAGAACTTGCACAGATGTTAAAGGGTGGGGTTATTATGGATGTTACCACTCCGGAGCAGGCTGTAATTGCAGAAAAAGCCGGTGCTTGCGCTGTTATGGCGTTGGAAAGAATTCCTGCGGATATAAGGGCTGCAGGCGGAGTTTCCAGAATGAGTGATCCCAGGATGATTAAAGGAATCCAACAGGCGGTATCAATCCCGGTTATGGCAAAATGCCGTATCGGACATTTTGCAGAGGCACAGATACTTGAAGCAATAGAAATCGATTATATTGATGAAAGTGAAGTACTGTCTCCTGCGGACGATGTGTATCATATAGATAAAACAAAGTTTAAAGTGCCTTTTGTATGCGGAGCGAAAGATTTGGGAGAAGCCCTAAGGCGTATTAATGAAGGCGCTGCCATGATAAGAACAAAAGGAGAACCCGGAACGGGAGATATAGTCCAGGCGGTACGGCATATGAGAATGATGAACCGCCAGATTGCAAGAATTGTCTCAATGAGGGAAGACGAACTTTTTAACGAAGCAAAAGAGTTACAGGTACCATATGAGCTGGCTTTGTATGTCCATAACAACGGAAGGCTCCCGGTTGTGAATTTCGCAGCAGGAGGAGTTGCAACACCGGCAGATGCAGCATTAATGATGCAGTTAGGTGCCGAAGGAGTATTTGTAGGCTCGGGAATTTTTAAATCGGGCGATCCTGCCAAAAGAGCAAATGCCATTGTTAAGGCAGTAACTAATTATAATGATTGCAAAATGCTGGCAGAGCTGTCGGAGGACCTGGGGGAAGCGATGGTAGGTATTAATGAGCAGGAGATAGAGCTTCTTATGGCTGAAAGGGGCAAATAGGAATGAAAACAGCGGTATTGGCAGTCCAGGGGGCTTTTATAGAACATATAAAAATGTTGAACAGCATGGGAATAGAGTGTATGGAACTGCGTAAGAAGACGGATTTAGACGAAAGCTTTGACGGATTAATTCTTCCGGGCGGCGAAAGTACGGTACAGGGGAAGTTGCTCCATGAATTGGACATGTTTGACGGACTTAAGGAGCGAATCCTGAAGGGAATGCCTGTATTGGCCACATGTGCGGGTCTGATTCTTTTAGCGGAAAAATTGAGCAATGACGAACACACCTATTTTGGGACATTGCCGGTTAAGGTGAAAAGAAACGCGTATGGAAGACAATTGGGCAGTTTCTTTGCAGAAGAAGAGCTTAAGGGCCTGGGCAAAGTACCTATGAAATTTATCAGAGCTCCATATATCGAAACTGCTTCTGATGAAGTCGATATATTATCAAAGGTGGATGGAAATATTGTAGCTGTAAAACATAAGAATCAGATAGGTTTATCATTTCATCCGGAATTATGTGAAGATAATAGGATTCATAAATTGTTTATAGGATTGATGCAAGGATTTTGAGTACTCACGGACGTTTCTTTTGTTTAGTTATTTATAAAAAATAAACGATGAAGCTTGCTGCAATTTGCGGCAAGCTTCATCGTTTATAAATCTGCTTTATATAAAATGTATAGGCCTTTAACCTTGAGTTTGTTAGAAAAATTTTGTTAAAAGTATTGACTTTCTTAAATTTCCTGAGTAAACTTATATATAAGTAAATCGCCAGGATTACTAGGAATTTATTTGAGAGGTTAGGGATTATATTCTGCTGTTTTTTCATGTATGGTGTGCCTGAGACATTGCAGTTAGATCCCATGCTTTTGTTTAATATTTTCAAGTGTCCTAATTCCTACTATACATATAGTAATTATGTTGTATTATATAGAGGGGGGTATCAAATGTCCAATCAGAAAGCTGATCTAGCAAATCAAGCCGTTGAATTGTTTAAAAGTGGTTTGTATTGTTCCGAAGCCATCCTGCAAGTGTTTAACAAGCATTTAAATCTCAGATTGAACGATGCTGCTATAAAA
>JAEZNF010000376.1 GCA_023441845.1 Bacillota bacterium
TACATCATCGGAAATCGGTAAACTGGCAAATACAGTCGGTGATGCTTAATATTTTATAACAGCTATTAAAGTTAATATGTCCTGGATTGAACGCGCGAAAGAATTTTCATAAAGTGTTGCGCATTCAATGGATCAATGTGTATGATTTCGCGAAAAAATAGAATTAGAAATGTAAAATGTTTTTCGCGAAACATATAGATTGATTTGCGGGAGTAAAAAATATATTGAGTGGTAAACACGAAAAGAATAATAAAAATTTAAGATTTTATCCGTTTTTATATCAACTGCTGTAAAACTGCTGTAAAAACACCGTCAAAATGTAAAAATTCCCAAGAGCCTTATCTGAAACCCTTGGGAATACTGGTCGGAGTGAGAAGATTCGAACTTCCGGCCTCTTGGTCCCGAACCAAGCGCTCTACCAAGCTGAGCCACACCCCGAAAACTTATTTTTAAGAACAGAATATATTATAAAACATTTTCAGATAAATCACAAGTGTTTTTTCTGCAAAATTTTATAAAAATAATTTATTTAAATGAAGGGGGCTTAAAAAGCTCAGGAATGCTCTTGACTTTGTCATTAGCTTTCAGTTAAAATTAGTCTGAGATAGTTAAGAAAGGATATTAAATAGTATGCCAGTTAGCTTGTAATGGATAATTTAATTGCACACTGCCGGATGTTTTTATAAGATGTGATTATTATTGTAATCACATAATGGGATAGGTGTGCGTTTTTATACCATTACAAGGAACGCATCTAATTGATTATACTGCGGAAATCCCTGTTGGGGTTTTCGTTTTTTATTTTCAAAATATTTACTGTCTCCTATTTGTTTTTGCAGATGGAAGATGTGTTCCTTTACCTATTTGAAAGGGTGAAGGACATGGAAAAAGCGGTTTATTCGTGGGAAATATATAAAAATGATGATGCTAATGAATTTAGATATTGCCACAATTGTGGCAGCAAAGTGGTATTTACCGACTCCGGGTTAAGAAGACACAATGCAAACGGAAAAGATATTTTTGAATTTGCCATATTTAAATGTGAAAAGGGACATACATGGAACAAAACGCTTGGAATACTTAAACCGACGGATAAAGTGCGTAAATTTGCTGCCAAGCGGATTAACCTGGAATGCCGGATAGATAGTATAAGTGTTGATGCACTTAAGACTTCCAATGTTAAAGAAATAGAAATATATATTAAAGAGCTTGATTCTAAAATAAGACTTGATAAAATACTGTCGCAGCAGATATTGGACTTAAGCAGGAATCAGATTGAGAAGCTTATCGGTTTTGGGAAAATCAAGGTAAATAATCAAAGAGTCAAGCAAAGTGCCGTTTTAAAGAAAGAAGATAAAATTACTATTGAGCTATCTTGAGATACCGATTTTTAGAAAATATGTATCTATTTTCATCCCAGTTAATTCAATGGTTCCGGTTAGGTCTTTATCGGAAACCTTTAGCCTTAATGAGGATTACGAGCCGAATCAGGAAATAGTGGGATCCAGGTAATTACGCTGCACTCAGGGGGACTTAAAATATTACTTCCGATTCTTTTAAAAGCACTCATGATTTACTGGAAGTAATAGTTTAACCAATCCTTATCATTGGCTAAACAAAAGGAAAGAACGGCTAATTGTTTTAATTAATTACATTAAGAACAGTTAACCGCTCTTTCCCTTATTCCATACCTTTTACTTCTTAATCGGAATCCATATCTCACATCTGTAATCCTTTGCGGACATATCACCTACAGGATAAACCTCGATCTGCGGTGCACAATCAATCTGATATCCTGTAGAAGGAAGCCATTCTGTGAATATCCTCCTGACAACATCATGTGCAGCTTCAAGTACCGGCCCAACAGATTCAAAAACAGCCCATTTTGCCGATGGTATATCTATAGTAGTATATCCTTTCGGAAGCAGTTCTTTGACCTTTTCAATTGCTACCATATAATTAAATGAACCCTCACAATAACTGATAAGATCCGTACTTACACCTAAAATGCCAAGCTCACCTGCGTTAGCACACATCCACTCATACGAACCATCTCCCTGGCACTTTTGCCAAAACTCCGGCACCAGATTTAAATTCATTCCATCTTCTGAAGATATTTTTGCCTGTCTGCCTACCACCGTAAAGCTCTCTTTCTCAATAATCCTATAATTCATATTTTTATCTCCTTTTATTGAAATATGGAAGTTAAGTTTTGGATATGCATTGAGGCATATTCCCGGCTCGCGCGCAGCCGAAGGACTTATCCCATGCATTTTTCTAAAGGCTTTTGCGAATGCTTCCGGAGTTTCATACCCATATTTATAAGCCACATCAATTATTTTTTCGCCTGATAAAATATCCTGCGCAGCAAGTGTAGGCCTTCTTCTGCGCACATATTCACCTATTGTAATGCCGGTTATCATATGATACATACGCTGAAAATGGAAGGTGGATGATAAAGCAATTTTTGCCACCTTTTCAATATCCAGCCTTTCAGTGATGTTATCCTCTATATATTCCACTGCCCTATTCATCGCATTAAGCCACTCCATATAAGCGCTCCTCCCTATTTCCATATTAAGAGTTTTTTACTTTTTTATCCTGTCTTAAAATGCTGATTGCTGACAGGTTTGAAATTAAATCATCAGTTCGCTTAAATCTGATGTTATATTTTAGGTATGCATAAGGCAAGCATATCA
>JAEZNF010000431.1 GCA_023441845.1 Bacillota bacterium
AAGTCAACATCCTGTTGGAATGAAAAAAGCTTCATCTGGCTTTGTAACCGCAAGGAAACTGGACTTTTAACATAATCTGTTTTTTTGCGGGTTATGTTGAGGGTCCTTTCTATTCTGGAATTTTGTTTGTTGGGCTGTTAAGGAGGTATATATGGAGGCTTTTGACAATAAGTTGACGGTATTGGACGATCGTTCCGGAATTTCAAGTGAGTGTTTGATTTTTGAGCCTGCTGTTGATGAAATATATATTGACGGAAAGCTAAAGAGAGCTGAAATAGTTGGTGATGACGATAAGAGTTTTGGAATTTTCATGCACTCTCTTATTTTAAGCAACTCTGATAATGCACAGAACAATGGCATTA
The DNA here is from genome assembly GCA_023441845.1 of Bacillota bacterium. Taxonomy (GTDB): domain Bacteria; phylum Bacillota; class Clostridia; order Acetivibrionales; family DSM-2933; genus JAEZNF01. The sequence goes on from JAEZNF010000431.1 coordinate 363, forward strand.
ATGAAGGAAATGTATATGGTATGGAAATAGACAAAGCTATTTCAAAGTTTACTGCATCGAAGGGGTTTAATAAGGGGTTAATCGAAAGTATTGCTCCAAAAGTTGGAGATTTGACATTTGAAGATGGTAAGATCCTTAGAGTATCTTCTCATCTCATAAACGGCAATTTGAGATTTATAACAAGAGGTGTGCCCGATGTGCTGCTGAAGATGTGTACGTGCGTACTTATAGAATCCAAATTTGTAAAGATGACCAGACGGGTTTTGAGGGATATAAATGAAAACTTAAAGAATATGATTAATAAGGGTCTTACGGTATTTGCACTTGGAATATTGGATATTTCCGATTTGCCGGAAAAATTGAATTATGACGTGATATCAAAAAACATGGCTCTTGTAGCTCTTGTAGGTGTAGGCAAAAACAACAGATTAATAAGATAATTATAAATAGTTAATAGTTAATAAATAAGCCGGATGGAGTCCGGCTTATTTATTTTTCTGTAACTTTTATTAATCCTTTATTAAATTATTCCGAGTAATGAAAGTATAATATTGTAGTAAATAAAAATAAACTGAACTTTTACCCTTTAAAGATAGCTATGATATATATTTGTATGTTGTTATGGAATACGGGAATTTAATCTGCAAATTGGTTTATATATAAAAAAAACTATAGTAGAATATATTTGTAGTTCTCAAATTATAGTATAGATATACAACTTTATACCTTAAAACATTAAGTAGCGAAAAAAGTGATGCTTTAACACTTTTTGGCTATTTAATGGATTCAATTTTAAAGCTGTATACTATATTGAACGCGCGAAAGAATTATCGTAAAGTGTTGCGCGTTCAATGGATCAAGGAATATGATTTCGCGAAAAAATAGGATTAGAAATGTAAAATGTTTTTTGCGAAACATATATGTAAAAAATCCTTGAACCTTTACGTTTAATAAGCTCGGAGGATTTACGCAATTTATTTGAAATGGCGGGGAGACATGCTAAGATGGAGGAAGTTAGAGTACTTGTTGTAGAAGATGAGAGTTCAATAAGAAAATTTATCACAATAAATCTTGACAGGAGCGGATTTAAGGCTCTGGAAGCGGAATCCGGCGAAGAGGCTTTTGAAAAGATCAAGATATACAAACCACAGGTTGTAATTCTGGATGTAATGCTTCCGGGCATTGACGGTTTTGAAGTTTGCCGCAGGATCAGGCAGGAGACCCCCGATACCATAGTTGTCATGCTTACGGCAAAAGGACAGGATATGGACAAGGTTATGGGTCTTGAATTAGGCGCCGATGACTATATGGTAAAGCCTTTCAATCCGCTTGAGTTGGTGGCAAGGATCAGGGCCATACTGAGGAGAACTGGTAAAACCGAAAGCACTAATAAAAGCACTATCTCAATGGGCAGCCTCGTTATGGATACAAGAGCTCAAAAGCTTTTTAAAGGCAGTTCGGAAGTCGAACTTACACCGAGAGAATTTTCTGTTGTGAGGATATTTATGGAAAACCCCGATAAAGCTTTAAGCCGCGACGAATTGTTGAATCTTATTTGGGGCAAGAACTATTTTGGGGATATTAAGACGGTTGATGTCCATATCAGAAGGCTGAGAGAAAAGATAGAAGACGATCCGTCCAATCCTCAGATTATTGAGACTGTATGGGGCTTCGGCTACAGATGGCGGAAGGTGGAATAAAATGAAAAGTATAAGAACCAAGCTGGTATTATACTTTATGTTAATTGTTATAATAACTGTTGTAATACTGGAAGTCTTTCTTGTCAGCATAATAAGACAAAACTACTATAAAAACCTGGAAAACAGTCTGGTAAACCAGATAAAAGTCTCTTCGAATATATACCTGAGATACTATTCTGATGCCACAATTTATGAAAATGTTCAAAATGATGTTGACACATTCTGGAAGCAAACAACTGCTCAGGTTGAAATTATAGACATTTCGGGAAAAGTTCTTATGGATTCATTAGGGGTCAAGGTGACTGATGTTTCGGGCATTGGTGATGTTAAGGAAGCCCTTGATGGAAGAATCGGCAAGTGGATAGGAAAGGTAGATTACGATGATGCTGATGTTATGGCCGTATCCTGCCCGTTGAAGTCCGGCACTGTCAATGTTGGTGTGTTAAGGTTTATTACTTCCCTGAGAGATGTAAATAAGGAAGTAAGAAGTATTGCAGGTGTCTTTATAATTATCGGTATTGCGGTAATTCTGGTTTGCGGCCTTTTGGGTGTTTTGCTTTCAAATTCAATTCTGGTCCCGTTGAAGAGAATAACCCGTACGGCTGAAATAATGGCATCGGGAGATTATAAAACCAAGTGTGAAAAAAAGCATGATGATGAGATCGGAAAATTATCCGATACATTAAACCATATGGCTGAGGAAATTGTTAAAAAGGAACAGCTGAAGAATGAGTTTATTTCTTCAATATCACATGAACTCAGGACTCCTTTAACTTCAATAAAAGGGTGGGCTATTACTTTGAAGAACGGCTATGAGGATACCGAAATGATGGAGGACGGACTTGACATCATTGAGAAGGAGTGTGACCGTCTGACAGGCATGGTTGAAGAACTTCTGGATTTTTCCAAATTCCTGTCGGGTAAGGAGACAATCAAAAAAGAAGAGGTATTTATAGAAGAAATACTTGACTATGTCAGAATACAGGTTGCTCCAAGGGCTGTAAGAGATAATGTTAAATTTTCATTGAATGGTGAAAATGCGCCTACTTCAATAATTGCAGATAAAAACAGACTAAAACAGGTATTTGTAAACATTCTGGACAATGCGTTCAGGTTTACTCCCCCAGGTGGTACCGTTGACTTTAATACCTCCTATGAAGGAGACTACATTACGTTCAGCATAAAAGACTCTGGATGCGGCATATCACCGGAAGAGCTGCCCAGGGTGAAAGAGAAGTTCTATAAAGGTAAAAACAGTAAATCAAGAAACGGTATAGGTTTATCCATCTGTGATGAACTTGTCAGGCTTATGGGTGGAAATCTGGATATGGAAAGTGAAGTGGGGATTGGCACTACAGTCCTTATTAAGCTTCCTATAAAGGGGGGTGGGTAGATTGAATAAGGTTTTGAGGCTCCTCATAGCGATGGGGTGTATTTTTTTCCTGTGCGGGTGTTCCGGAGGAAAGGAATCAACTACAGAAATAAAGGTGAAAGCGCCTCAAAATAACTCTATTCCTTTTGAGGGAACTTGGCAGATTGTTAAATTCATTAACAAAGGACTTCATACACCATCCAAGGATTCGGGGGACGTTTGGATAGGCAGAAAGGCTGAATTCCTTAAGGGTGGGGTTAAGGTAGGAAATGATATATGGAAAAATCCCAGCTACAAAATTAAAACTGTAGATTCAGGTGAATACTTTTTATATAAATATGGAGTTTCAGCCGAAAAGTTATCGCTAAAAGACAATATGACAGAGGTTGTCACAATAACTTCAGGGGATAAGTTTCTTTATGAATGTATAAAGCTAAGCGAAGCGGAAGCTATATTTTTTGTACAGGATAAAATTTTTTCCCTAAAAAAAATTTCTGATAGGGCTGAAAGTAATTTTACTGAAGAGCTCAATATTAAGAAAAATGATGAAAATAATCAGATTGACGGCAGCAAAGAAGAGCTGCTCAGTTCAGGCGTGCTTCTGGGTATACGTTACAATAAGCCTGATGGAGCTTTTGGCTATAAAACATTATGGATTGCTTCAAAGAATTGGGTTCTTTATCCTGTGCTTGAAACCGAAAATATTTTTCTTCCCAGAATGAACGGCTTCTGGAAGCTTGAACTTCAAAGAGTTACGGAAAATAACCGTACAGAGGATATAATTGGGGTATGTTCGCCAAGCCAACTGAAGGAAAAAGAGGCGGGT
>JAEZNF010000454.1 GCA_023441845.1 Bacillota bacterium
AGTATATACCGCCTGTCAATTCCCTGACAACCATAATATCTATGCCGTCTTTTACTATATCGGCTCTTAAGGGGGAAGCGCTTTTTAGTGAGCTGTATATAACAGCAGGTCTAAGGTTGGCAAAAAGTCCGAGTCCCGCACGGATTCCAAGGAGTCCTGCCTCAGGCCTGATATTGCCCGGAAGGTTATCCCACTTATAGCCGCCCACAGCTCCTAGAAGTACGGCATCACTGTCTTTACACTGTTCCAGTGTTTTCTCAGGAAGCGGAACCCCATACCGGTCAATTGCACAGCCGCCGATAGAAGCTTCCTGCAAATCAAACCTGTACCCATACTTTTTCTCAACCGCTTTTATTACTTCTATCGCCTGTTTTACCACCTCAGGCCCTATACCGTCACCCGGAAGAACAGTTATTTTAAAAGTATTCATATTTTGCCTCCATATCACATTTCAATAGCCCTTATAAATCCTAAATTCCCTTTTTAATATATCCTATTAATCCGTCTGCCGCCATTATTTCCTGCATGAATTTAGGAAAAGGAACGCCGACATAGACTTTATTTTTAGTAATATTGATAATATTGCCTGTCTCAAAGTTTACACTTACCGTATCCCCTTCGGAAATATCCTGTGCTGCTTCGGGGCATTCAACAATCGGTAAGCCTATATTTATCGCATTCCTATAAAAAATCCTCGCAAAGGTTTCTGCTATAATGCATGATATCCCCGAAACCTTGATTGCTATCGGTGCATGCTCCCTTGAAGACCCACAGCCGAAGTTCTTGCCGGCAACCATAATGTCGCCTTTATTGACCTTCTTTACAAAGTCCTTATCCAGATCTTCCATGCAGTGGCTTGCCAATTCTGCCGGGTCGGACGTATTCAAATACCTTGCCGGTATAATAACATCAGTGTCAACATTATTTCCATATTTGATAACTTTTCCTTCAGCCTTCATAATATATATCCTCCTCCCTTATATTTCATCGGGTGATGCTATCTTGCCAGCAACAGCCGATGCAGCCGCCACAGCCGGACTTGCAAGATATACTTCGCTTTCGGGGTGTCCCATTCTGCCGACAAAATTCCTATTGGTAGTGGCAACAGCCCTTTCGCCTTTTGCAAGGATACCCATATGTCCTCCCAGGCAAGGCCCACATGTCGGAGTACTAACTGCCGCACCGGAATCAACAAATATATCGAATAAGCCCTCGTGCATAGCCTGCTGCCAGATTTTCTGAGTAGCGGGGATTACTATACACCTTACATCAGGGTGTACCTTTTTACCCTTTAATATTTCTGCTGCTACCCGTAAGTCCTCAATTCTTCCGTTTGTGCATGAACCTATGACAACCTGGTCGATTTTTACGTCCCCGACATTGTCAATAGTTCTCGTATTTTCAGGCAGGTGCGGAAATGCGACCGTCGGCTTTATTGCAGCAAGATCAATTTCATACTTAGCGCAGTATTCAGCATCTTCATCTGCCTTATAGACCTTATACGGCTTGGTTGAATGCTCTTTTACATATTGTATGGTCTTATCATCAACATCGAATATTCCGTTTTTACCTCCGGCTTCAATTGCCATATTGGCCATCGCAAACCTGTCATCCATCGAAAGATTTTGAAGGCCTTCCCCGGTAAACTCCATAGATTTGTATAGAGCCCCGTCGACACCTATCATACCGATTATATGAAGGATTACGTCCTTACCGCTTACCCATTTGCCGGGCTTGCCCTTTAAAACAAATTTTATGGCCTCAGGCACCTTAAACCATGCTTCACCGGTAGCCATACCTGCTGCCATATCGGTACTTCCGATACCTGTTGAGAATGCTCCCAAAGCGCCATAAGTGCAAGTATGTGAATCGGCTCCTATAACCACATCTCCCGACACTACCAGCCCCTTTTCAGGCAGGAGGGCATGCTCTACACCCATCTGTCCCACTTCGAAAAAGTTTATAATTCCCATTTCCTTTGAAAATTCCCTGATGTACTTAACCTGCTCGGCAGATTTGATATCCTTATTGGGGGTAAAGTGGTCAGGCACAATGGCTATTTTATTCACATCAAAAACCTTATTGACCCCGATTTTTCTAAACTCATTTACAGCTACAGGCGTAGTGATATCGTTTCCAAGAACCAGATCCAGCTTGGCCTTTATGAGCTGTCCTGCCGCAACACTTTCAAGCCCGGCATGATCGGCCAATATCTTCTGTGTCATTGTCATTCCCATATTAATTCCTCCTTACTGTATTTAAAAGGAATGGCAAAAGTAAATTTCTGTGTTTGCTCATCCCTCAACCGCATATACAACTATATATCTAGTTATACTAGAATTATAGCTCTTATAATTTATTTATTCTTCCTGTAATTTATTTTAATTCTATTTGAATTATTAACGTTTTTTGACTATAGGGTGCGCTTGACTTATGTTAGTGCGCAGTTTTTCTATATTGCAGCGGCGTCATGCTTGTATGTTTTTTAAATATTTCATTAAATCTCTGCTGATTGGAAAACCCAACGCTTAACGCTATGTCACTTATTTTCAAGTCGCTTCCCGAAAGCATCTCTTTGGCTCTCTCAACCCTGACACTTAAAAGATAATTTATAGGGCTTACTCCCATTTCATCTTTAAAAGCCCGTGTAAAATAGCTGGAGCTTAGAAAAACATATTTGGCAATATCACTAATGGTGATATCCCTCTCAAAATTATTGTGGATATATTTTGCCGAAATATGAATAAGCTCTTTAATTTTTGGACTTTTATTTCTTATGCTGCTCTCCCATTCCATTTTAAGCGCTCTTGAAATGAATACAAAAAGTTCCATAACAAGCAGATGATTCAAGAATTCGCTCCCTATTTCAATATTTTCTTTTTCCTTTAAAATCCTGTTAAGAATATTAATAATCTCATTCTTCTGGCTGACTTTTAATGTAATAAAGGCACCGGACTCTTTACCGCTCACAAAGTTAAGGAAATCTTCAAGCGGAACCTCGGAAAATTCACTGTTTCTTTGGTTTATAAACCTAAAACTGAGCACAATAAACTCACAACCTTCCTGAGACTGCACTATAAGCTTATGAGTCTGATTGGGCTTTATTATGACAATATCATTAGGCCCTATTGGTGCGGGCTTCCCCGCTATCTCAAAAACTGCCTTCCCCTTTTTAATATATACCATCTCGAAAAATTCATGCTGATTGGGCTCCATCGACCAGCTTGTGTCATGAAACCGCTCAATAGTCTTAACTATAACCGGTATATAACCGGAAGCGCTCAATAAACCGTTCCATACCTTTGGAAGAGCATCCTCCACCTTAATCACAACCTTTTTATAAGATTAAGCATCCAAATATTTTTTGCTTATGTAAAATCTTTTTCACAACATATATATAAGCCAAATTATATATATTAATGTCTTTTTCATCAACAATTATTTGCTTCGCGATAAGAATAATAATTTTAGTTAACCGTTAACAAAAAATTAAAAATTTGTTACAAATATTGAAACTTATACATTTAAATTATAAAATATTTATATATTTCCCTTTATCTTCTGTAAACATTTGAAAATAGCTGAATCTGTATTTTTACCCGCATAGTATTTATGCATAAGGGACATAATACACTTCCGAATTTTGAAAGGATGTTATTTGTGATCGACAATAAAAAAACAAAAAAACAACTTCTGGATGAACTCTCTAATTTACGTGAACGTCTGACAGAGCTGGAATCTAACCGGCTTGATAATTCAAATATACATAAAAACAGTACCGGAACAGAAGAAATCTTCAAAAAATTATTTGAGCTTTCAGCATTAGGAATGGGCGTGATAACGGCAAAAGGTATTTGGCAAAAAGTTAATCCTTCGATGTGCAGAATACTTGGCTATATTGAAAGCGAATTGGTTTCAACATCTATATACACGCTCGTTCATCATGATGATTCAGATATATTTATTGAAGCCGTTAATCAAGTTCTTTCAGGCAGGACCAAAAATTTGTCTGTCGAAAGCAGGTTCGCTCATAAAGAAGGCCGCTTTATCGGCGTAAGGGTAACTGTTTCGATAATTGGAGAATATCTGCATAAAATGCCGCCGGTTTTATTTATTGAGATTAATGACATAACCGATACAAAGGACTTTATGAAAATATTCACGGAAACAAGAAACTCATTTACAGTCATGTACAATACAATTAAAGAAACATTATTTGTAATAACCCCTGAAGGTACAGTGCTCCATATTAATAAAACAGGCGCAAAAAGGTATAACAAAAGCATTGAGGAGCTCCAGGGCAAATGTATTTTCGATGTTGTTCCGCCACGGGTTGCAAAAAAAATGAAAGAAATTGTAGCTCAAGTCATCAAAACATGCAAACCTTTTCATTTCATAACCAACGAGAACGGAAGAGTTTTGGATGTTACCGTTTCTCCTATTTTTGATCCCGGGTTGAAGCCGGTTAAAGTAGGTGTATACGCTCAGGATATAACCAATTTAACAAAAACTCTGGTTGGGCTTAAAGAAAGAGAAAGACAGCAGGCAGCTGTGGTTGAATTCGGGAATTATGCGCTTACACAAAAGAATTTGCTGCTTTTAATGAAAAAAGCTGCCGAGATTATATCATTAACTTTAAAAGTGCCTTATATTGGAGTATGGGAGCTTTCGCCAACAAGCAGGAAACTGGAGATTAAGGTAGCATCCAAACTGATTAAAAAGAACGTAGCTTTTGAGAATGCCGAGTTTTGTCTTAACATAAATGATACCATTTCCGGTCATACTGTAAAAACCGAAAA
>JAEZNF010000502.1 GCA_023441845.1 Bacillota bacterium
TAGTATTTTTTACACTTGCAGCATTTATTATCAGCAACTGCTCTGCTATTGTACTTGCAGCACCTTCGGCCGCTGTAGTTTCGTATTGTACACGGTCAGTAACACCTGTAGTAAGCATAAATGTGGATGGTGAAGACGATGTAACCGCTGATGGGGTGAATTACAAAAGGCAAAGTTCGGTTGGCGGCTTTACTGCTGTCATAAAAGAACCTGAGAAATCGGTTTTTCCAGCAGGTGTGCAGCTAAATGCATTTTCAAAAATTGAGGCTGAAAACTTTATCGACAATAACGGGGTTACCATTGAAAACTGCCAGGATACAGGAGGCGGCCAAAATATTGCCTATATAGGGAATGGTGACTATACTGGGTACGATTACATATATTTCCCAAAAGGAACAAAAGGATTTAAGGCACGTGTGTCATCTGAAACAGAAGGCGGTTTTATTGAAGTCAGGCTTGATCATCCGGGTGGTGAATTGCTGGGTAAGTGCCGTGTCGATAACACCGGGAGTTGGCAGACATATAAGGATGTCTTCTGCGAATTCACCGGGAGCATTGAAGGAAAGCACAGGATATACCTGTATTTTTCCGGAGAAAGAGACAACGGCATATGTAACGTAAATTGGTTCGGGTTTATCAAGGGGGTTTTTGATCCTGTTGAAGCAAAGAATTGTGATGAGAAAAACGGGAACTACTTTTTGTACAAATCCATGAGTTTAGGTTCTGAAGGTCCAACAAAACTAAGGGCAAGAATTTTCGGAAATCTCGGAGGAACCCTTGACTTCAGGTTGGATAGCCCTACAGGCACAACTATTGCAACGCTAAATGCCGGAACGCCGCTTAATGAGTCGGGCTGCGTTGAAAGCAACATCTCTGACAGAGTAACAGGAATACATGACCTGTATGTAACGGACAGCTCAAACGGTAATACTTTATCAGGTATGGACTGGTTTGCGTTTGAACCTGCAGAGGAACAGCTGTCGCCTATGGACAGTAACCTGAGCAGACTTGTAGGTACTTACGTCAAGGGCTACAATTTGGAACTTGCATTGCCTGTAGAAAATAACAGCGTATATGAAGTGTACTTATATACTGCCGATATAATGAAGGAAAATAAACAGATATTTGATATAGAGCTTAATGGTACCGTTGTTGATACTGTTGACAGTGCAAAATCAGGTTTGAGATGGGAAAAGAAGGGTCCATACCTGGGAAAGGTGACGGATAACGGGAAACTTGTTATAGAGTGCAAATCGAAACGCGGTATTGCAGCTATTTCAGGGATCCAGGTCAATAAAGTGTCATACTCCAAGGCATTTAAAGATGTTAAATTAAAAGACTGGTTTTACATTCAGGTTATGGAATTGGCAAGCAAAGGTGTTATTTTCGGAAAGGGCAACGATCAGTTCAAGCCTGGGGAGCAAATCATCGGCGAACATGTTGCGTACATGATGTTTAACGTAATGAAGCAATCCATTTCGGAAAAAGACTCCGGGTTTAAGCCTGAGGATTACAGTAAAATATCCAACATATCTCCTGACTTCTGGGCATATCCTTACATGAGGACTTACTACAACTACTTTTTTAAGGAAAAGATGTCTGCATATGATGTGAACACCCGTGTCGCTTTCAGCAAAAAGGCCTACGAAGAAAACAAAAAGGTAAGGCGTGAAGAATTTGCCATGGCTGTTATAGGAGCCAGAAGGCTTGACTATAATGCGGACGGGAAGGTTTTCGTACTTGATCCGGAGCGTGAACCGGGTGCAAAACTGAATCTTTACAGGGATAAGGATGCAGACAAGATAACCGACTCGTTTAAGTACTTCATCGAACTGGCCCTTGAGAAAAACTTAATGAAAGGTGATCAGAACGGCTTCTTGAATCCCAAAAATCCTGTAACCAGGGCCGAAGCTGCATCATTTATATACAATACCCTCAACTCAAAAGAAAACAATTACGTAAGACCGGCCGACGGAAAGGAAATTGCGGTACCCAGAATAACGGCAAAGAAGAGGAATGTCAATGTAGGTATTCTTACTCTTCCGGCTCCGGCCTGGGATTCAATAAACAACAAGAATGTTAACGATTCAAATCCTGACTTTTCGATTATGGAGCTTTTGGACAGGAATATAAACAAGCCTATGGATTGGGTGCTTGTAAATCCCTATCCGCCTGCGTTCAATAAGAGTGAGTTCACAAGTATAATGAAATATGACAGTTCCAAAAATTCGGATTTCAGCAATTTTAAAGACCTTAGAAGCGTAGCAAAAGCGCAGACAGACCTTGAAGCCGATATAACCCATACAGGTGTTGTAGGGAATTCGGAGAATATCGATAAGTCCAGGTTCTTTAAATATTGGGAAGTGTCTTTGGATGATCCGAATCTGACTCCTGAAAAGATAGCAAAGAGTTACGATGTGCTGTTCCAGACATCGCACGGAAAAATTACTTATTCTTCTGATGTACAAAACAAAATGCGTGCATTTTTAGGTGCGGGAGGTCAGCTCTGGTGGGAAAACTGCAACGGACTGGAAATAAAATCGGGGGACGGCTTTACCGATCAGGTGGACTTTGTGTCGATACATCCGGGTAACAACTATAAGTATGCTCAAATACCCGTACTTGACAATCAAAACAGAATGCACCCGCTGTTTGACAATATTTACAGGATTGATCCCGAAAAAGCAAGCCGTGCCGTTACACCCGGACTGTCAAATAAGAACAGCGAGATATCAATGCTGGGTGATGGTGAAGAATGGCTTAATGATGACAATAGGTATATTTCCAGCCTGCTGCCGACAGACCAGGTGATTTTGAAAATTCAGGAACCGAATACCGGAAATATGTATCCGAATATGGCTGTGAGAAATATTGAAAATTCTTCTGCACCTGCAGGCAGAATAGTTATTACTACGAATGATATCGGCTGCGGTATATCAAAGCATGTAAGCCGCTCGGGAGGAAAAGCAGTCGAGGATTACAAGTTCTGCTACAACCTTATAGGCTGGATGTCAAAGGTAGCGGTAAACTTTGATGAAACAAATGAAAACACATGGGAAGGCGGCAGTGAATTCACATTAAAAGCGACAGTTACAAACCATGGAGCAAAGCCTCAGGTTTATGATCTTACCAGACAATTTAATACAGCGCAGTGGGATTTGATTCCCACTCATGAATATGATGGCTATAAGAGCAATGCACCATGGATTGTAGGCCTGGATGCATCGGGATATCCGGCAAAGGTCAGACTTGGAGCCAATCAGTCGGAAGATATAACATTTAAGCTGAAAATAAAGAGCCCAGATGTATTTAGATATAATTTTACTTTGAAGGCAAGTGAGTCGGGAGCAGTAAAGACACGTGATGTTGACGAATACACTTATTCCCTCAACAATGCACGAATTATGGCACCGGAGATTTCAATGAACTATTCGGGGGCTAATACTGCCGGACATAAGCAGATTAATGTGAATTTGGCCACAGACAACCTTAAACTAAACGATACAAGGCCTGTTACCTATGAGATTACTTTGAAAATAAAGAAGGATGGCAGATTTATTGATCCGGAGACTTTGTCAAGCAGGGCAGATACTGACAACAGCGGAAATATGCCGGCCTTTGAAAACATATCGTTCAACTATTCTTTTGATTCGAAGAATATTTCAATGATTAAAATTGCTGTAAACAATGCAAAGTTTTCTGCTTTGGATCAAAAGCTGAAAATGATAGTTTCGCTCGATAAGCTTCAGAGCAACGGTACGTATGAAGTAGTAGGTAAAGTTCAAGCCTATGACCCGATAACCCGCCAGAGACTGGCGTTTTCAAAAGATACAACAATTAGAATAAAATAAAAAATAATTATTAAAAGAATAATTTATATAAAAATAATGGGACTACATTGGCAGTCCCATTATTTTTTTAGGGCCATTTCCAGACGGGAAATCCGGCCTTTTAATAATTTTATTTTTTGTTTACGATGTTTTTTAATCCTTTGCCTGCAGTAAATACAGCAGCTTTATGCGCAGGAAGCTGAATTTCTGCCTTTGTTTGCGGATTTATACCCTTTCGGGCAGCTCTGGATCTTACCTGAAAAGTACCAAAACCGACGAGGGTTACCTTCTGTCCTTTCTTAAGAGAATCGCTGACAGATGCAATGAATGCATTCAAAGCGCTCTCGCTGTCCTTTTTACTCAATTTTGATTTTTTCGCTATGGAATTTACCAAATCTGTTTTATTCATATACGTATCCTCCTTATAATGGTAATTCATTTTGTTATTTATCGGTAAAACGGTTATTTTAATTAATATTAATTGTTAATTTTTAATTAAAATTTCGACAATCATTTGTATTAATTTGCTTTTGAATATATAATTAAATATGTGACCATCGAAAAAAGCGTTGAGGATTAAAAAATGAATGACCTTAATGACTTAATGATAAATATACAGCATAATTTTCTTGAAGGTTCAAATTCAGTTAGTTCAGTTTTACCGTATATTAATTTAATATGATGATTGACATTATCATTAAAGATTATGACAACAAAATTCGATATATAATATAGATATGTTATGGAGAGGATGAATATTTTTGGCAAAGAATAGGGCACCTGAAAAAGGTAAAATAAGTCCTTTGGTAATATACTTTTCTTCTTTGTTTTTCACTGTACTGATATGTGCGGTATCAAGCGTTTTCTTTAAATCTTTTATTAATGCTTATAAAGATGAAAGTACGACTTTACTTGTAACATTTGTTTCGATTATCGGTGTACTGCTGTTTTTTATAATAATGCTTGTAGGTATTATTTTAAATAGAATCACTATTGAACGGACATTTGTAAAGGAACTTAAGAATTTTAAAAATTTTACCGATTCATTGCATCGCGTAAATTCAGAAAAAGAAGTATATGAGATAATGTATAACTTCATTTGTAAAATTGCTCCGGTTAATAATATAACTTTGTTTTACCGTAATGATAGGCCATATGGGGACACTGCCAATACAGATATCTTATGGCAGAGGATGGGCTATGAGAAGGTGCCTTTATGCAGTATGTCGCCGCAGAATTGTCCTGTAATAAAGACAGGACGTGAATGCAGGGTTTCGAGTATCCAAAACGGTGTTAAGTGCGCGCGGCAGTTACCGGAATACAAAGCGGGCAGTTATGTGTGCCTGATAGTTGTTGATATTGGTTATCCGCAAAGCATTATTCAGTTGTACAGCAAAAGTGAAAATGCATTTAACGATGCGATAATTTCTAAAATAAAGTCATATACTGAGATTGTTAAGATGGTTGTAAATAGTAAAAGGACACTTACCGTACTCGATAAAAAAGCTTCAACAGACAAGCTTACAAAAGTATATAACAGAAATTATCTGGATACCTTTCTTGACTCACAGATTGAGTTGGCAAACCATTCAAGCGATTATTTGAGCCTTATCATACTGGATATTGACCATTTTAAAAGAGTCAACGATAATTACGGACATGCTGCCGGTGACCATATACTTGCTCTTTTTGCACAGCTTATTGTCAAGTGTACGCGCACAACGGATCTGGTAGCCAGATTTGGAGGGGAAGAATTCATAGTTGTTTTACCTTCTACAACTGTTGATACTGCATACGGCATTGCCGAGAGGATAAGACAGACAGTAGAAGGCGCTTATATGCCCCCTTATGACGGGGTTGACCTTCCGTCCATATCCTGCAGTCTTGGGGTATCAACATTTCCAATATTTTGCGACAATAAGGAAGACCTGATTAAAACAGCGGATATAGCCTTATATAGGGCAAAAGAATCAGGGAGAAACCGTACCGTTATATTTGAACCGAGTATGAATACGGCAGAAAATAACCAGGCTATAAAGTAATAGGTTATACAATATAACTGCATTGTGGAAGCCGATACCTAACTTCCTGCTAAACATAAGATATCTGTTTCGTGATCATAAGTTATCAGGAAAGAATAAGGATTATATGGGGTTTAAAGTTGTTTATCTTTAATGAAAGTATTGGATGAAAATATACAAATGAGAGGTTAAAGAAGGATTCTGTATTGTAGGGTCAAAGGCTTAGATTTGAACCTGTTTTGATTTTTTGCTATATAAAGGTGGTACATAAATAATATCGTTGGTTTTATAGGAAAAGTTTAAGGCATTATTTTTGAAATTACAATTAAATTTAACAATTTCCTGATTGGTTATATAAATTGCACGAATAAACAGATCTGCCTTTATGCGACAGATCTGTCTTCTTAATAAAACATCTTTATATGTTGCCGGTCGTTTAATTGCGGTGCATTAGCTGTTAATGATGGCAGCATCCTCCGCATTTATGAATGTTCGGGCATTCACCGGAACCAGATTTTCTGGATTGGACAATGTTTACGCTTTTATAGACCGTTTCAAGTTCGTTAGACCCACACTTTGGGCATTTAATAGTTTTTTGTTCGCGTTCGCTCATTTTCGCCATAGCATTAAATTCTTCTCCGCAGCTGCTGCATTTTAAGTCATAAAACGGCATATGCAAGCCCTCCTGTATAAATTGATAATTTTTAATCGCATTTAATTAAAGTATATTATATTCTATCATATCGCAGCTGGGCTGCAAAGTTCAAAGTATGAAAAACGCTGCGAAAACTACTAAACGATATCTTCTCGAAAAAAAGTCTTATAACGTTTACGCTATAAGACTTTTAAGAAATAAGTTTACAAAAAAACAAACTTATTGAGAAGAATAGCATATCTGTTATGAACTAAAAAGCTTTTTGCTAAATAGTCCATTGATCATGCAGTATGCCCACAAGATACCATGTGCCGTTTTTGTTTTCCAGAACAAGCCTCAGGCATTCCCAGTCCATTCCGCTGTATTGAGGATCAAAGCCGGGAAAATAGTACTCAACAAAGTTGCCTTCAGGGTAAGCTTCCTTGATATTCACAAGAGTATTGCCCTTTCCAAGAAGCTTGTTGTAACTTATTTGAGAAGCTCCTTTGAAATTCTTGTCATAGATAAATTTTTTGAAATATTCTTCAAAAGTAAGTTCTATGGGATCACCCGAACCGTCATATGAACCCCAGACGAATTTGTTCTGGTTATAAAAGATATCTTCAATCTGGGAAGCTGAAAAAGTCAGGTCTTTTTCGGTATCTACATGGGAATATGGCGAAAAGCGGACTCCCTTATCAGGATGAATCAATTCTGACAATTTTTTCGTATCTTTGCTATCAAGTGCCCTGATTGCCTCATCGGCCCTGCTTCTTACAGCCCACTCAATATTGGTACTGCTGTATGGATATTGAATTGTACGTTCAATTCTTTCAAGAGGTTGGTCAAAAATTGCATGAGTATATACTTCTCTTTTTTCGCCCTCTATAAGGAATTGGACCTTTTTAACACCTGGCAACTCGGTAAGTGAATTCACTACGGAATTAAGCGTCATTGATTCTGCGGCTGTACCCCCGGGACTGTTGTCCACGAATTCTTTTGATAAATTAATTGTGCAGATTTCACCGGATGTATTAACTGAAAGTAGCCTTGTACCTTTAGGAATTACAGGGTGTAAATCGCTTCCGGCGGGGCCTTTTAAAAGCTCCTCGAATATTGCTTTTTCAAGGGAATCTCCGGTTTTAATTTCTATGTCTCTTATTTCCGGGACAACAGCATCGGCGTTAGAGTTAGCGAAATAAACCGTTATGGTTTTCTTCTCTGTATTTACTATGCTGTTTGTGGCTTCAGCCGTGGTGCTGGAAGTAGGAAAAATTGTCACTTGCGGGGTTTCAGTTTGAGCCGGGCTTAAAACTACAGGTGATTTGTCCCGGATTGACAATACCACAAAAACAAACGCAAATATGACAGTGATTACTGCGGCAGCTTTAAGCACAGGTTTTGCATATTTAAAAACCGGTCCCATTCTGTATAAAAGCTTTCTTGACCTATAACGGTCTTTATCTATTGCGTTAATTACTCTGTTTTCTATATTCCGATTTTTATAAACCGTTTCCCTGGTCAAATTCTCCGAAATCGTCAGGGTATTATAGTAGTCTCTGCATTTTTTACATGATTCAAGATGCTTTTTTATGGCTTCCGCCTCATCGTTGGATAGAACCTGCTCGGAATAATTAATAATGTCATCCATGCTATAATTACACTTCATTTTAAACACGCTCCTTCTGAAGTTTTTCAAATTTTTTACACAAGGTTTGTTTTGCTCTTTGAATTTTCATTTTAGCAGCTTCGGGAGAGATTCCAAGTATGTCTCCTATTTCCTTAAAGGAAAAGTCCTGTACATAACGCAGCGTGAACGCAAGCTTTTGATCGTGGCTTAAGCTGTCGATAAGTTTAATGATTTCCTGTGTCTGTTCCTTGATTTCAAATGATTCGTCGGGAAGTACTAAACTGCTGCCGGCAACTTCCTGTATGTCTGCATAATAATCTATCAACCGGGTCTTTTTCTTTTTTTTATATTCACTTCGAAGTGTATTTACGGCTATACGGTATAGCCATGTTGAAAAACTCCAGTTGCTGTTGTATCTATAGAGG
>JAEZNF010000518.1 GCA_023441845.1 Bacillota bacterium
CCTATGGGTGTGGACTTTATCTCGTATGGGATCATCAACGAGCACTCAATCATCTATTACTCAGAACAAATCGGCTATAATTTTTCTTTTTCTGCTATATAATATGCGTATACCGGAACATCCGGACACGAGATCGGATGCATCCGGACACTTTGCCGGCTAGTTTGATTGTAAAATAATTGCTGCTTTTCGGCAACAAAAATTAGCATTATTTAGAATTCATCGATACTTCGCATTTTCTTCGCAGCCATAACTTCTCTCATTGAGAGCTTTGAGTCCAGCTCAAGGATATAGGAGTTATGGATTATCCTGTCCATTATTGCATCCGCGATAGTAGGATCAGGGAAAAGGTCATACCATTGGCTGTGGGCTATTTGCCCGGCGAGAATCATAGAACCTCTATTGTAACGAGATTCTGCGATCTCCAAGATGTCACGGCTCTCCTCCAGGGTATATGACTTTAAACCAATATCATCAAGGATCAGGAGACGGGTGCTTTGAAGCATCTCATACTCTTGCCCGAAGGCAGCATTTATTAAATTGTTTTGGGGTTATATAAAAACAAAGACATCAGAGTTATGTGACTCCGCTATCTTTGAATTTATCCTTGCTGTTTAGTGGAGGAACAAATAATATATCCTGATGATACTTTGGTCAGTTGACCTTTATAAACGCACCTAACAGGGCTATAATTAGGATGTATAAATTAAGATCAGTAATAGAGGTGGTGTCCATATGAGTACAATTTTAGATAGAATTTTGGCGCAAATTGGCGATCAAAAAATAATAGATAAACTTCTTTCTCTTTCAAAGGCAGACTTAAATTCGCTGTTGTTAGAACTGTTTGAAAAGCAAACGGATAAGTTTACCCCTGTGGATGTCTTAAAGGCGTATCAAGTTAACCGTTTCTCTACCCCCAGTGATATTGACCCTGCCAAATTCCATGCTTTAGAAACACAGCTATTGAACGCGGCACAGAAAATGGATATGCAAACTGTTCTGCTTTCGCCCTCTGCGCCCCTTGGCAGTTGTAGCGTTTTTGGTTGCGTAGACCAATACAATGTTGTAAGCGCATTGCGCGGTACGGAAACACTGTCCGACCCCTCTAATATGATGGCTATCATTATTGCTGACAGACTAAAGCGTAGGACGGAGAGTAATACGCCCCCTTTGCATTATGCTACAACCGTAAGAGCTGTTCGGGCACAAGCGTTTTCAGGTAAAGGTTTTTTTGCCCATTTCGGCCTTTTTTGCATGGTGTCTTCGGGGAAAGATATAGGGTCTTATGCCTGTGAAAAAGAGCTACTCAAGAAGCACTTGAATTTTTATAAAGAGTTGCTTCAAGAACACTTCAATGCAAAGTTATCCATCGTTTTACGGAAAAGAGGCGGGTACACAGACGGCGATGGCTTTTTTGACAAAATGACTGCGGTTGTACAAACAGCATTTCCTGATACGCCGCTTTCCTTTGATTATGACGATGTAGACAACAAGTATTATCAAGGCATCAATTTTCAGGTATATATGGAAACTGAGCATGAAAAAATTATGATTGGTGATGGTGGATTTGTTGATTGGATTTGCCAAATGCTCAGAAGTAAAAAAGAACGATGTTTGATAAGCGGAATTGGCTTAGATCGGTTTCTTTTGTTTAGTGAATGAGAGAGGAGGAGGACGATGGAATTAAAAAAATGGTCTTACAATTATGTCAGTGATTTGATCAGATTCGCCAATAACAAAAAAATCGCAGACAACCTGCGTGATATTTTCCCGCACCCCTATACAGAAGAAAATGCGCGGCAATTTATAGAGTTTTGTATGAATACCCCGGAGAATAAGCAAATTAACCGTGCCATCTTTTATGAGAATCAAGCTATTGGTGGTATCGACCTAATATTGGGAGAAGATGTTAACACAAAGAGCGCAGAAATCGGCTATTGGTTAGCCGAAGAGTATTGGGGCAAAGGGATTGTCACCGATGCTGTCAAAGAAATGTGCCGTTTCGCATTTGAAGAACTCAATCTTGCGAGAGTCTATGCGGCAGTATACGCTTATAATAAAGGCTCCAGTAAAGTCTTAGAAAAATGCGGTTTTGTAATGGAAGGCGTGTTGAGAAAATCTGTATTTAAGAACGGACAGTTTTTTGATGCCTGTATGTACAGCTTAATCAACTAAGATCTTTTACAGGTACACCCGCCATGCTGCTTGAGGATGCCAATGATCTGTTCTTCCGAAAATTTGCGATTCATAAATTGCCCTCCTGGATGCTTTGATTTTATCATCCAGACTAACATTTACGATGGTACAAATTTTGGGGAGACGGTCAGTATAACTACCGCACCAATTGCCTGTATGATTTCAACTGTTTGGGGATCAGTTAGTGAACAAATTGTTCTTGCAATAGGGTCGATCATAGCAACAACAAATTATTTGAGTAAAGTCTGAGCATTTTCGAGGTTTACTTTTGCATCTGCACGAGGAGGTTTACTTCAAAAATTTTTTGCAGTACAAAACAAGGCAACTGAAGTTCCACAGCGAGCCGTTTATGCACTTTCTGCAGCATTCGGATTCATGGCTGTTTTGACTTTACTTAAAATTGTATCACTCAGCTATCTCTTTGAAATAGCTGGTATATCGTTCTTATACTCCTACTGTTTATGTTTAGCTGCATGGGTTAAATACATCAACAGAAAAGCAACACTACTAATTGGTGCTATAATGATGATTTCCGAGCTTGCGTTGTTCTCCACTTTTGGAATCAAAGTCCTCTACCCTTTCTTATTCTTATTATTGGCTATTTAATTCCCAAAAAACAATGCCAATAATATCTGGGCAAAATGCCGTTGTTCACTAATAACCACTTATCCATAATAAGAACCTTGAAGCATTAATAAGTGCTCAAGGTTCTTTTAACTCATGTTGTAATCTTATTCGTTTACTAACCTCATTTTTTTCTCAGTCTCATGATCTATAAGCATTCTCATTTCCGAAAGCATCTCAATTTTAGATGTGCAGTCTTTTCCATATTCTAGGTTGAATAAATAATTGAAATCAGCTGGATTATCACCCTGAATGTGTTGAAGAATAGTTTCTATTTTATCAATTCCTTTTGCAAATTTTGCTTCATCAGTATTGCCTTCACAATATTTACCCATAACTGTGTGATTTCTTTATTGAGACAATCTGGTAGTTTTTCTAACATTTTGTACAAGCAGAGTTTTTCACGATCTAACTTTATGGTATAATTCTCATCTTCTATTGCAGGGATATCACCATCATAAGCCTCGCCTAAGTCATGTATGATACACATTTTTAGCAGTTTGCCGACTTAATCACTTCAAGATCCATTTTTCACTCACCCAATTCTATCCAAATTGATTGATTAATAATTTCATTTATTGATGGTATTGAGTCTGATGCACCAGCCTTTGTTACCGAGATTGCAGCAGCCTTTGCTGCAATCTCTAATGATGCTTTAATGTCATTAGAATGTAATAGATTACCAATAAAAAATCCAAGAAAGGTATCGCCTGCAGCCGTTGAAACCACAACATCAACTTTATATGCCTTTTGCATGTAGCGGACACTACCGTCGGCATATATCTCTCCTCTCTTTCCAAGTGTTATAACAAGTTTTATGTTTGGAAATTGTGCAAGAACTTTTTCAATTGTCTGTTCTATGCTGGAGTATCCAAAAATAGAGATTGCTTCATGCTCATTCATTATTAAATATTCAATTTCCGAGAAGTTGATATTTTAAATACTGTCGCTTACTGGCGACGGATTCATTACAATTTTCATACCCTTTTCAAACGCTAAATCAAGTATTTTTATAGATGTAGTTATTTCACCTTGCAAGATTAAAATGTCATTTCTGTTAAAATCGTTGAGGATACTTTGAATTTCACCTTCAGAAATCTCATCATTAGCGCCACCATGAACAATGATACAATTTTCTCCACTATCGTTGATCTAAATAATTGCATGACCTGTTATAGATCCATTTTCAAATGTATAATCTGAATTAATTCCTTTTGTCTTTAAGTAGCATTTAAGCCACTCTCCATCTTTTCCAACTTTTCCTGCATGATATGTTTGTATCCCTGACTGGATCAATGCAACGGATTGGTTTAATCCTTTTCCCCCTGCATATTCTGAGTAATTGATAGATTTTATTGTTTCACCGCCTTCTACGAAATGTGAAACAGAATAAACCTTATCAATGTTCAGCGAACCAAAATTTAATACTCTCATATTTTTCTACCCCTACTGAAGTAGCAACCCAAACAACTTTTTCTTAAATTCTATGTTGTCAATGGTTTTACATACTTTTGAGTTAGGTTTACAAGTTACAAATCCATCAGATACTGCCAATACACTTCCGTCATCAATAATAACTTGGCCATATGTGCTCGGGTCGAAAGTACATGCTTTACAATAACAATCAACAGCTTCTATTACCACTTCTTCCCAGAGTACAACACCCATTGCAACAGCATCAGGTAGATCAACAATATGTTCTCCGCTACGTTTCAGATTATACTCAAGCAAAGAGCGATTGCATTCAACCGCAAAAATTGCCTCTTGTTTACCACTTGTTAAAAGCATATCCATATCTTTCTTATTCATTGCTGCATCACCAAGGCATACGTCGAAACCGATAATAGTCAATGGAATTCCAGCTCTCAACATAACATCATAAGCCTCAGCATCAACATATACATTAAACTCAGCAACAGGTGTTGTATTCCCTCTTCCAAATCCCGCTGTTCCCATTGAATAAATGTGCTTAACCTTACTCATTGTTGTCGGATCTTTCATAAGTGCCAATGCAATATTTGTTACAGGTCCAATAGTAACAAGCTCAATTTCATGCGGATTGGCCTTAACAATTCTCAAAATGGCATCTACTGCATGTTGTTCCTCTTGCACTATTGTTGGATGAATAAGGTCTAGATCCCCCATGCCATCTTCCCCGTGAACATTTACAGCAGTAACTAGTTCTCTCATCAGCGGCTTTGATGCCCCAGCAAACAGTGGTGGTTTCTGTCCATTAGCTACCTCGATTGTCATTAATGCATTTTGGGTCGCTAATTCAAGTGGAACATTTCCGCAAACTGTTGTGATTGCTTCAACTTGAATTTCTTTCGACTTTAATGCCATCATAATTGCAACTGCATCATCGCTTCCACAATCTGTATCGATAATAATTTTTCTCATTTTATTTCCACCTTTCAAATTTCTATTTAACTCTACCCTAATTGTATTTCTTTATGTACAATAAAAATAGGTCAAATGACCAAAATTGAATTTTTAGGAGTTTATATGGATTTACTATATTTTATAAACAATGCCCCAAAATCAATTATTAGTGAATTCATTCATAAGAGTCATAAGAAAGGGACTTCTATTTTATTCCCAGGTGAATCAAATAATTATTTGTATATTTTAGTAAAGGGTACGGCAAGTGTAATGGTCCAAGGCACTTCAGGAACAAGTCTATTCATTTATGGATATAAAGCTTACAGTTGTTTCGGTGATCCAGAGCTCTTTAATAAGAACGCAAAAACATTTGATGTCGTATGCTCTTCTGATTGCGAAACAATCATATTGCACAAAGATAAGGTATTTGAGTGGATGAGAACTGATTTTGAATTTACAAAATTTATTATTGAACAACTTACAGAAAAAATACTTGCAACATCCGAGAAGCTTACTTCTCTTTCATTATTAAGCGTCTCAGATAGACTTCTTTATTGTATTTATACTCATTTCAAATTTGGCGACTTAGATACTTTGAATAAAGAAATCGTCTGTGCTGAGACTTCAATACCTTTAAGAAGCTTAAATCGATCAATACTCCGAATGCAGAGAAAAAGGACTAATTGAGTTTAAATCAAAAAGATTTAGAATCATATCCTTAGAAAAACTCGAGAAACACTGCTATGAGATAATTTAACTCAATGCAAATCAATCCCCCTACTTCTTCTTAGTAAAAAATTGGCACAAGCATCATTAACTACTCAAGTTCTTGAAGCTCTGATCCATACGTATAATTTTTCGACATACTCGTCTTCCTCTATTTCTGATTTTGAGTTTAAAAAAAGAGGCGGAGTCTGTAGGTCATTCAGCTTGACCTAAAACTTCGCCTCATATTTATTCAGTTCTCAGTTTTGCCTTCCAAACCAACTTGAAATCATCGATTTTTCAGATTTTACCCTATGTCATCTATATTTTCGCCCTTTTTTCAGGGTCAAAAAACGTCATTTTTTTGCTGTTTCCCGACCCTGAAATCAGCCTAAAATCACTACATGTTGTGGTCAAATACTACTTTTTCGTGTCAGAACCACATTTCGTCATCAGAATTATCGCTTCTACG
>JAEZNF010000536.1 GCA_023441845.1 Bacillota bacterium
CGACAGTACAACCGGAGAAGCATTTACAGGCGCCAAGCTTGATGAAAAGAAAAAACTGGCCGAGGATATTTTGAGCAAGGCCAAGTCGGGAACAGATTTTGAAAGTCTTGTAAAACAGTATTCAGAAGATCCGGGTTCTAAGGACCAAGGCGGCGAGTATACCTTCGGTAAGGGTGAAATGGTAAAAGAGTTTGAAGATTGGTCTTTTAGCGCAAAAGAAGGTGACATGGGTATTGTACAAACAAGTTATGGCTATCATGTTATGAAATTTATCAAAAAAGAAGTGTCAACTTTTGAAAAGCAGAAAGACACTATAAAAAGCACATTACTGGCAGATGCATTCAAAAACAAAATGGAAGAATGGAGAAAGGATCCGAAGTACGACATAAAGAGAAATCAAAAAGTTTTAGATTCAGTTAAAATCTATCAATAATATTTATCTTTAATTTGCTGAATTTTTACAAAATAGATATTTATGAAACGATATATTGTATTTTTTATTCTCAATCATTAAGGGCTTACTACCTGTCATAGTAAGCCCTATTTATAAGTCATTCTTCCTAAAACCTTATACCTGCATGTTTTTTTCCTGTTTCAATTCCCTTTCCTGCTCAAGCTCCCGCATTTGCTTTATATAATTTATTTGAGTCTCTGTTTTACCTGATAAGCTCACTTCCGAAGAATTCCCTGTTCCTTGCGCACAGACTATCTGTTCCATTCTTTTCACGTGTTCCTCTTCGGTCATCTTTTCATCCATAAGCTCTGCATTGCATCTTGCAATTTCTCTCAGTTCGGCAAACTTTGCCTTATCAACTATATATCCATAGTTACAAACCGGACATACAAGCATATGTTCTGTTGAATAAGGAATAAGCGGAATGAAAAACAACGTAACCCATGTTCTTCTTGTATACAGCTCCCAAACATCATTATTCTTGCAATGCTTGCAAGTGCTCCTTGTTACAGGACCCTCACCTTTCATGGTCTTCTTTCCCCATCCGAAAATTATAAACATTTTGTGTTCTCCCTCCTCTATAGATAAACAACTTTATAATTGAATTTATTAAGTAGCCAATAAGCGTTAAGGCATCGCTATTTTTCGCTGCTTAAATTTTAAGGTTTAAAGTTGTTTATCTTTAGTTTCCGAATTGTATAAAACTGATAAAAAATCACATTTTCTATTATATATTTTGCAATAAACATTTTACATTCGATTTTGATATAGCAAAATATATACATCGATGTTGGAAAAATTCAGTTTTTAGCCTGAAAATGCAGATGTTTTACTGCATATGCTTATGTAAAATCTATTTTGCAACATATATAGCTGCACTTTTAAACAAAGTACAAATACAAGTTCTGCTATAATTGTTCTACACCCCTCGTGGATACCACAAAATGACCGTTTAGAAAGCGGAAGTAATATTATAAGAGCTCCTTAAACAAGAATACTTCCCAATATCTCATCTTCCTTCAGTAATTTCTTTGCAAGCTCCCTATTCTCCTCTATGTGAATATATGTATACCTGTTAGGCTTTATTGACGGGGCAGTATCAATTGCCTTTTCAAAGTCCGAAGCCTTCATCCCGAGGGTCTTTACATAATTGAAGAATCCCGTATCCTCAAAAACTTTCCTTATCCTTACATAGCGGTGGTTTTGCACTATGCTCATCAGGTATGTCGCTATGCCGACCTGCAATCCGTGAAGTTGAGGGCTTTCTAAGAGCTTATCCAGGGCGTGTGATATCAAATGTTCACTGCCGCTTGCCGGCGCTGAATTCTGAGCAATCTCAACAGCTATCCCGCACATTGTCAGCGAATCCACCAATTCCTTAATATACCAGTCGTCCCTGATACTTTTAAATTCAGTTCTTACAAAACTATTGACCGATTTTTTGGCTATCATCACCGCAAAGTCATCAATGCTGGCTTTCCCGTTCTTTTCTTCCAATTCCCAATCATACAAAGCCGTTATTTTTGATACCAGATCTCCAATCCCTGAGTAAATGAATTTCTCAGGCGCTTCTTTTATAACGTCTATATCGACAATAATTCCGTAGGGCATGAACGCATTTACGGAGGTTCTCCTGCCATTTACTACCAAAGAACACCCTGAACTGGAAAAACCATCATTTGAAGCTGAAGTGGGCACACTGATAAATGGCAGCTTTTTCAAGAAACATGCGTACTTGGCAACATCCAGAACCTTTCCTCCTCCAACGCCGATAACCACATCAGTCTCAGCCGGAATGGTAAAAGCCGTCTTTACAATATTATTAATATCTATATCGTCATTTTCGTATATTTTCAATATCTTTGTTGACTGGAACTTAAATGACTGTACTATTTTCTCTCCAAACATCTCATTGATGCCCTGCCCGAAAAACAGTACAATATTTGAGAAACCTGCTTTTTCAATAACAGCACCAAGATAAAGCATATTTCCCTTACCAACCTCAAGTATTGCCGGAATAGAAATCCTATGCGAGCTTACTTTCATATTGAATCACTCCCATCTCATTTAAGTAGTTTCCTATCTGATCGAAATTATCAACAGCTATATAAGGATGTTCCCTTGAACTTAACATTTTTTGAAGTCCATTTCTGGCAAAAACGGTATCAGCCTTTAAAGCCGCCTTTAAATCCGGTTCACTGTCCCCCGCATAATAAACCTTTTTGTACTGCTTCTTATAATATTCAACAGCTAATGATTTATCAATTCCGTAGCTTTCGGAATAATAAGGACTATTTGTATCAGCCGTCATATGGATAGCCCCTTCCCTATATTCACCCTTATTCGAAATAACTTGTATACCATCTATACCATAGTGCTTAAAGATTTTTTCTATATAGTACCCCGTTCCTGCGCTTAAAATCATAAAATCCCCTCCGGCTTTTTTTATACTGTCTATAAAGCCTTTTGCATTCTTATCAAAGGGTATCTCAAGCACCAGATTGTCAATTTCCTCTACACTCCTATTGATAGTACTGAAAACGATGTCCAGAAATTCAAAAACTCCTATTTCTCCGTTTTTCCAGCTTGAAATAACTTCTCTCCCTTTATTTTCCGGGAATCTATCCATTACCATTTTATAGAAATCCCTGTCTGTAAGGGTACCGTCAAAATCAGAAATAAAAACGAACTCTTTCATTGTATACGTCCTCCCAATCCTATTATATAAATATAGCGCTATAAAACCTTATTATCATACCAGAGTTATTTTATACTAAAAACACTTTATTTAAAAGGCTTTGTCGCACTATATTTTATCGGTATTAATTAAAAAGAATGATACTAAGATTTGTTAAAGTTTGCCTCTTTAGAATTTTATATAGTTATACTCCATTTGTCGATTTATTATTCCATAGTTCATGGGTATAATGACTAATGACGGCATATCAGCCTCTATTCTACGATATGCCTGGAAATGCGTTAAAATCAAATACTTATATTTTTAAACTATTGACGGTGTAAATATTAATCAATACAAAGGATATCCTTTGCTCTTCTGATATCATGCTCGAGCGGAATATGGGCACTCCCAAGACTGTAATTTATATTGAGCTTTTCCCATTTTGTACTTCCCATGTTGTGAAATGGTAATACCTCAATATTTTTAACATTGTTAAGACTGCCAATAAAGGTTTTAAGGCTTTTTAGATCTTCCGGATTATCAGTTATGCCCGAAACCAGTACATGCCTTATCCAGACAGGTATGTTTTTACTGTCCAGATACTGTGCAAACTCAAGAGTGCGGGTGTTTGTCTGTCCTGTAAGGCTTTTATGGATATCCGGATTTATATGCTTTATATCAAGGAGAACCAGATCGGTATAACCCATCAGAGTATCTAGTCCGGGCATATCCAATGATACAAACCCGCTTGTATCAACGGTGGTATGCAGATTTAATTCTTTACACAGTTTAAATAACTCTGTTACGAATTCGACCTGAAGCAGGGGCTCGCCGCCCGAAACTGTAACACCGCCCCCTGAGGCCGTTATATAAGGTATATACCTCTTAATTTTATTCATTACCTCACTGGCTGTATATAAATTATCCCCGTTCAAGTCCCATGTATCAGGATTATGGCAGTATCGGCATCTTAACATACAACCCTGCATGAATACTACAAATCTGACACCTGGCCCGTCAACAGTCCCAAAGCTTTCAAACGAATGAATTTTACCGTAGATTTCCACTTTTTATACCTCCATCTGCCCTAAGTAAGAAGTTATTTCCACTTTTGGTTGTGCAGCGTTTCAAAGGCTTTATCTTGATAACAAAATTACTTACCGCGCAATCCATACCGATTTTGATAATTTATAACTTATGAAAAACACAATAATATTATACCACAGATTAAATAGCTTTATGGAAGGTTCTTGATATAACTTCTTCCTGCTGCTTTCTGGAAAGGTTATTGAAGTTTACGGCATAACCGGATACTCTTATGGTCAACTGAGGGTATTTTGCCGGGTTTTCCATAGCATCTTGCAGTATGCGCCTTTCGAGCACATTTACATTGATATGGTGCCCACCCTGCATAAAATATCCGTTAAGAATACCTGTGAGGTTGTTGACCTGCACATCAATGCTTTTTCCCAAAATCTGAGGTATAACCGACATTGTATATGAAATTCCATCAAGGCAGCTCTCATAAGGAAGCTTAGCCAGAGAATTCAAAGCAGCCAGTACGCCGTTTTTTTCACGACCGTGCATAGGATTTGCACCAGGTGCAAATGGCTCGCCTTTTTTTCTTCCGTCGGGAGTAGAACCGGTCTTGCAGCCGTAGACAACATTCGAAGTAATTGTCAGCACAGACAAAGTATGCTTTGCATCCCTGTATGTTTTATGTTTCTTAAGGCTTTCCAAAAAGTCCTCTATTATATTTACCGCTATGGAATCAACCCTGTCGTCATCGTTTCCGAAACATGGATATTCACCATCCACCTCAAAATCTGTAATAAGGCCGTCTTCGTTTCTTATTGCCCTTACCCTCGAATACTTGATTGCACTTAAAGAGTCGGCAAGAACGGAGAGTCCCGCTATGCCAAAAGCCATAACCCTTTCAGGATCTGTGTCATGAAGTGCCATCATCAGCCTTTCGTATGCATACTTATCATGCATGTAATGTATAATATTCAGGGTATCTACGTATAAACCTGTGAGCCAGTCCTGTAAAGGCTTGAATTTTTCCAAAACAGCTTCGTATTCAATATATTCACCATTGTATGGCTCAAATGGCGGTGCTATCTGATCACCTGAAATTTCATCCCTTCCTCCGTTTAATGCGAGAAGAAGAAGCTTGGGCATATTGCAGCGTGCTCCGAAATACTGCATGCTCCGGCCTATTTTCATAGCCGAAACACAGCAGGAAATACCGTAGTCATCACCATAAACAGGCAGCATCATGTCATCATTCTCGAATTGAATGGCACAGGTATCAATGGATGCCTTGGAGCAAAAGCGCTTGAAATCAAGCGGAAGCTTTTCCGACCAGAGGATAGTAAGGTTGGGCTCGGGAGCGGGACCCAGGTTATATAACGTCTGAATGAACCTGTAAGAAGTCTTCGTCACCATGTGCCTTCCACTGCTGCTCATACCGCCGATTGCTTCGGTAATCCAAACAGGATCTCCCGCGAAAAGCTCGTTATATTCAGGTGTCCGTAAATGCCTGACAAGCCTGAGCTTGATAATAAACTGGTCAACCATTTCCTGAGCTTCTATTTCGGTTATTATGCCTTCATTTATATCCCTTTCGATATATATATCGAAAAATACGCTTACTTTGCCAAGGGAATTGGCTGCTCCGTTTGTCTCTTTTATTGCCCCTAAAAAGGCCAGATAAGTCCACTGGATGGCTTCAATTGAGTTACAGGCAGGCTGTGACATATCAAAACCGTAGGACAAACCAAGCTCATGGAGTTCTTTTAAAGCCTTGACCTGTTCGGCAATCTCTTCCCTTAAGGTTATGGCGCTTTCGCAAAAACCCTTTGAACGTAATAGATTCAAATCCTTTGTTTTTTCTTCTATAAGTTTATTAATACCGTAAAGCGCAACTCTTCTGTAGTCTCCTATAATTCTTCCCCTTCCGTAAGTATCCGGGAGTCCGGTTATAACCCCGCTTTTCCTCACCTTTTTCATTTCAGGAGAATAAACATCAAAAACACCATCATTATGAGTTTTGCTATAGTTTTCATATATATCAGTTATCCTGCTATCCAGCTGGTATCCGTAGCTTTCACAGGCTTTCTTAGCCATCCTGATTCCACCATAGGGTACTATTGACCTTTTTAAAGGTTTATCGGTCTGAAGCCCTACTATCAATTCAAGGTCTTTATTTATATAACCGGGTGAAAAGCTGTTTATTTTAGAGATTGTTGCTGTATCAATATCCAGAACTCCACCCTTTGAAGCTTCATCTTTTAAAAGTTCGGTACAGTTATCCCAAAGCTGACTGGTTTTGCTGCTTGGGCCGGATAAAAAATCCTCATTGCCGTCATATGGTGTATAGTTATTTGTTATAAAGTCTGCAACGTTTATTTCTTCTGTCCAGAGGCCTTTTCTAAAGCCCCTCCATGCGTATTCCGACATATCAATACCCCCTTCTAAAAACACAAAAACCGACTGAGCAAATTAAAGATGCCCAGGCGGTCGGCTAAAAACTTAAAACCGTACTCCCTGTGGTAAACTCCACTTCCGCCAGTTATACGGTCTGAATGC
>JAEZNF010000293.1 GCA_023441845.1 Bacillota bacterium
CCTTTAGAGGATCTAGATCGGTCTTCTTATATTCGATATTAAGGTTGCCTGGAGTTGATGCGAGGACGTCGGCAATTATACTTCCTGTTACCTTGATGTTTTGGCCCTGTAGGTCGATATAGCCTTGAGGGGCACACATAATCCCATTAAAAAAGGAGGCAGAGTCAGTACCGATTTTTTGGGCAGAATTACGTATATTTCCGTTATTTGAGTAAATAAAAGCTTCAGCTCCCGTAGTATCCAGGTAAGTTCCTTGTATCACAATACTATCCTGCGCACATAGTAATCCCTTGCCTCTAAAATATAGATTATTAGTAACAGTTAAATCACCGTCAAAAAAGACTGATGTCTTATCTGGAATATTAAACGCAGTTTCTTCAGTTTTAAATTTGGCAGGTTGTCCAGGAATATCAATGTTCTCACGTATGACCTTAACAGTATAATTACTAATGTTAACATACTTAACATCACCTGGTCTCATTGGAATATAATGTATTTTGTTGTCTTCCGTAGTATAATTATTATTAGACTCAGTGCTCTTTACTGGCATAATTCGATATATATCATATGTATTAACAGATGGGTCGATCAAGTCATCATAGATTGGCTCCATTTCAATAACATCTGACGGTATAAAATTTGTATGCATATTATTAGGATCAGCAGCACTAGTATCTTTTCCTGTAACATATTCGCTATTAGTACAGTTATAAGTAGCTGATTTAATAACGAGAGAATTATTTGTATGTACATCACCTACAATATTAATACCCTGACCTTGAAGCAAAAGCTCTTTATCTTCATTTCCACTGAAGAGACTAAAGTCGAAAGGAGTCTTTCTAGTTTCTTTTTCATTCAGACTACCTGATGTGTCAATAAGAAAAACAATCTCTTTATCGAGAGACTTATCGCTTTGTATTCCAATGTCTCCGTTATGTCTATAAATAATCTTATCTTTAGCAAACAAGTCAACTTTGCCTTCTTTAGCTTCTGTTGTACCACCTTCTTTGATTTCAACCTTTGCTCCACTGTCTGAAGTACGTGAAATACTGATATTATCGTCGATAACGGTAATAGAATTCGCAGACACAGGGTTAAAACTAAAAAGAACGGTAAAAGATAACAATGGTGCTAAAATTGTTTTAGATATTCTCTTTCTCATATACGTAGCCTCCCTATTTTTATTTATATCAGTCAGATGACACTTACACTACCTATTCAATATAATATTCAGCAATCCGAAATGCTTCATTATCCTTGGTTAATAATTTTACTTCTATATAGCTGACTTTATCATAATTGGATTTTGACGATACAAAGGCATAAGCGTTAAAATTGTACATATCACCTGTTTTATCGAGTACTATTGGATTGGCAAATGCGCGGGCGCCTGATTTATTGTACATATACAGTGATAATGTAACTTTATCTGAGCTGATTTTACCAATCACAGAAATTCTATTCGAATCAGTATCAAAATTTACCTTGTCGATAGAGAAGGTAAAGTCATTATAATGAGCAGTTTCTCCGAGCTTGCGTATACCATCGTCAGGTGTGGGCGTTGGGGTGGTGGTGGAATCATTTTTGGGTGTTGTTGTTACTTTAACACCAGATTCGGTGCCCGATGTAGTGATGGTGACAGTTCGTTTGTTTCCATCCCAATTCACGTAGGCTCCCAGACTTTCACCGATAAATCTCAGAGGCACAAATGTTCGTGACTTAGTAATTTCTGCAGGTACATCAAGCGTTTTTTTAGATCCGTTAACTAATGCAGTAGTACTGGCTATTGTCAAACTTATTTGTGCCGTATCACTTGTAGCTAAAACAGTTCTATTAGTTTCATTCCAGTCTACCTTCATTCCGAATACTTCAAAAATCTTTCTGAACGGTACAAGTGTCCTGCCGTCTTTTATGTATGGATTAACATCAAATTCAAGTGCTTTGCCGTTCAGCAAAACTGTAATAGGCTTACTTTCAGTACTTGATGAAAAAACCGTAACATTAAAGCTCATAAACAACAAAAAAGAAAATAAAACTAATAGAAGCCCTATCGGCCCCTTCAGATAAGACTGCCGCATAATACTTAACCTCCTGACAAATAAATAAAATGATAACCCCTAAAAATTGCTTGTTAAAGGTGGCTAATCCACCGTAAAATAGGCTGGCTGCACTATCTGTAAAGATTATAGCCTTCAAAGCAACCTTTTCTATATATTTACACAATCATTATATCATATGCTATTGTGTTTTCAAAGCATTTAATGAATAAATTTTAGCAAAAAGCATATACAAAAAGGGCTTTAAAAGCTTGCTGAACTTCCAATAAAAATACAACCGTAAGCAGAGGCTATGTTAAAAAACATTTACATAATAGGTGTAAAAGGACACATATGAAGAAGCTTTAATAGCCCTTTGCTTTCTCAATCATGTAAAGATTAAATCATTAAGTTTAATCCTGTTGTCCCTGGCGAACTTGGACAGTTCCTGTTTATACTCGTCAAAGTATTTGTGATTGTGGTACTTTGTAAATACAATAGGGTTCTTTGTACCAATAAGGAAAATCTGTATTCTCTGGGTTTGTATTTTCCGAAACATCTTGTTAATAAACGTTTCATCAAATTTGATACTTTCGATATCGGTGTAGTTTAAGTGAAAAGTATTGTTCTTACCTGACCCTGTAATAGTAAGAACGGTCCAATCCCTACTACAAAATAAGCGTCTTTCTTCCATAACAAATCACTTCCTGTCAATTATAATTTTCGGGTCAAGAAAAATTAAAATCAAATAACTAATCTAAACTAAAATAAATATATTCATCATAATTTGATTATATCACGTTGTGCCATAAATTCCCATAACTTACTCTTACCCTATATAATATATTATATAATAATTATACATTTATAGTTCATACATTATATCTTTGTTATTTTCACCTGCCTGTAAAACCTTTTGCAAAGTATACATGCAGACATTTATATATTTCTGGAAGTAATAATATCATTCAAGACATTATAAATCAATAACTAACAATAAATAGCTTTATTTCCCGGGTATAAGAATGAGGCAATGGATAGGGAAATTGAAGTGAATAATAATTTACAAATCTTTTATCTGGAATCATCTAATGGTATAATGAAAACTGCAAAATAAACCTTATATTTTGGAAGGAGCTTTATGGGGAAGTTAATACTTGTTACCGGAGGTGCCCGGAGCGGAAAGAGCGTTTTTGCTGAAAATACGGCAAAGAGTCTGGGGGAAAACGTATTGTATGTCGCAACATCAATACCAATTGACCATGAGATGGAGATGCGCATTAAAAAGCACCGTGAACAAAGACCTTTTAACTGGCAGACAGTAGAGGCGTATAAGGACCTGCGTATTCATTTGAAGACTGAAATTGAAGGTAAGTCCGCGGTTTTGATTGACTGCATAACTGTAATGATAACAAATATCCTCTTTGAAAACCGAATTGATCCGGATAATCTGGAAAGCGGGGATTTTGAGAATTTGGAAATGTCGGTAAACACTCACGTTATAGAGCTTATAGGCTTTATCAAGGATTGTGATGTGCCTTTTATATTGGTTACAAATGAAGTCGGAATGGGGCTTGTACCGGAAAACGCTCTCGGAAGGCTTTTCCGCGATATAGCCGGGAGAGTTAACCAGAAGATTGCAGAGGCCTCCGATGAGGTATACTTCTGTGTATCAGGAATACCGATGAAAATAAAGTAGTTGTGAAGGAGAAAATATGCTATTTTTGAAACGTATTTTATTTATGGTTCAATTTCTAACGGCTGTTCCGCTAAGGATTCAACTTAAGGTTGACAGTGAGGACATCGG
>JAEZNF010000583.1 GCA_023441845.1 Bacillota bacterium
TACATTTATACTTTTTCTGAATCTGATTGGCAATTCTTTGTCCATATAAGCTTCCTATGTTTTCATCGCTAATAATTACAAATGTTTCAACATCTTTTAAATCATACAAGTTTTCAATATAGCTATAATTTTCTAAATCACTATTGTATAGGTAGTACTTAAATGATTTGTCCCCAAACTGAATATCATACATATCACACATATTCTCTATATATTCTTTTTGTTTCATTCCGTCCCCCCTAAACAAAGTCACCTTATAAAGGCAAACTTAATTGGTAAACTAATATTAGCACAGCATCAAAAATGTGATTTTGCAATAATTTTACATATACTAATTAAAAAAATATTCTATAACATAAAATTAGATTGTATCAACCAAGGAAAATAGGTCTTCATACAACAAATTTTCCAGTTCATATAATTTACATATTTTAGGACGGAGTATATTCTTATCATATTCCACTCCTTTAAATTCATACTTGTATAAGATGTTACGAATTATTTTCCATGTATCAACAATACCTTCCAACGGCCGCATATAGCTACCACTTTCTCCTAATATGTTTTTTATTGCATAATGATTAGATGCAGAAGCTACCAGATTATTGAAGACATCTGGCTCGCTCATACCTAATTGTTCTATATTCTCTGCAAACACACTGATATTTTGCAAACCTTTTACAATATCATCTTTATGAAGTTTTAAATTGTTAATTAGGGTGCTTTTATAATGGTGTGGACTATCATTTATTGTTTTTTCGGCGCTATTCTTATAGAATGTCAGTATTGTAGGCTGCGCCGTATTATTATGCAAATAGTTAACAACCCCTTCATGACCTGAAATCACATCTTTAAAGCTTATTTCATGCTTGTAATGACAATCCTTCGTATTCCATAGAAAGCCATCAGTTTCAGTAGTTTTAAATATTTTTCTTTCAGAATCAAAACCGTATATACACATTTGATTACTATGGTGTTCCTTTAAATAAAATAAATCATGATGCGGATGCTTATAATAAAAGCCGTCGATAGGAATAACAATAATTCTGCCGCTTTGAATAGAGTCTTTTATAAAACCTACAATATCCTCACAGTAATTGTTCTTTTGCTCGATACTAATACAATTATATTCACAAATCTCATTAAGTGGCATTACATGCCTTTCACATATATTTAATGATAACCCCTTGGGTGTCTGCCCCAATTCGTAACCAAAGTAATTATTTGCCATAAAACTAAAGATACTTCCATTTAAATACCTTACTGCCGTAAAAAAAGCCAACCACAAACAATCAATATAATATACCTCATTAAAAGGATTTACTCCCTCTAACTCATACTTGACCATTCTAATCTCTTCCTTTCACATATTTTGATTATACCACGTTATGTAAAACTATCCTGTCCAACCCACAAAATCATTTAGCTTACTCTACCACCAATACATACGTCATCTATAAATGAATATAAAAAAACACCAAAGCATTGTGGTAACTTATTATATATGTCTACCCATGTATCCCATATTGTGGTAACACTATCAATAACCTCATTCTAATAAAATTTTTATTTTTTGTCAACGAATATTTGACATGCCTGATATTTGTCGTAATATGCCTCGTATACAATTTAGCAACCATTAAGTAGTGTCAAATCGAATAGAACATGAAAACAGAACAGGAATAATATCCTTGTAAGTTTTTATGTTAATTGTGATATGCAACAATAATTTACATGATTTTAATTGCAGCACATTTTAACTGAGAATCAGCGGACTACATTCCTACATTTTTCTAATGATTTTACACAGCAATGGATAAAGTGGTACAATTTATCCCGGAACATACAAGAGTATTGATGGACTTAAAACAATGGCTGCCGCTGTAGCAGATAAGGACGATAGTATTATTGTATATTGCGGTGTAGGAGGATATGCAAATTCGTGGTGGTTTGTGCTTACGCAGGTTCTTGGATATAAACATGTCAAATTCTATGACAGTTCAGCACAGGAATGGGCAAAATGCAATGATATAGTCTTAGAGGTTAATAGAGTGATCACTCTAAATAAAAGGCTCGAGGCCATCGAGGCCCACTCGCCTTTTGCCTGATTTCCCTTCGAGAAATGAGAAATGGCCCTAACGAAATGGATAGGGCATTAATATGCCCTATCCATTTTTATGAGCTGATATTGAATCGTATATTATTAACATAATATCTATTACACATACTAAATAATAACTTTTTTACAAATAAAACAATATCAATATATCCAAATTAAAGCATGCGGCTTGCACAAGCAGTTGAATAAATTGCTGTGCACTGCTCCTTTTTATGTGTTAATATAGCCATATTTCACCATTCCCATTTACCAGGTTATGCATGAGTATCCCGGCATAAATGCAAAAGCAAAATGACCTGTTCACATATCTCTAAAAAATATCAGATTATGCTCCATATCAGGGTCTAGCGAACCATGTGATTTAATGTACCTGGAATATCTATTCTCAAGGTCTCTCGCCGCTTTGTTACGCAGGTTTCTAAACAGTATCGCTATCTCTTGATACATAGGCTGCTTTTCGAGTTGCTCTCTTATAGATTTGTTAAATGGGCAATATTTGTACATTATACTTCTTACTACCTTATTCAGCCTTACATTTCCCTTGGACTCATTATTTATCCAGGTCTCATAATCCGATGTAAATATATCTCTCGACCTTCCATGAAATTTAACAGATTGCGCTTTGAGCTTTTCCTTAGCTTCGTCTGAGAGATCCTTGTTTTTCTTGAAAAACTGGATATAATCTGTATATTCTGATGTAATCGAAGGCTGTGTTACATCATTCCAAAATGCGCCCATCATTGTACGGCACAGCTCCCAACGGAAATTGCCGACGAGTCTTAAAATCATTGAGTCAAGGTCTTCATCAGTAAAAGCAGGAATCAGAAAGCGTCCGGGCGTGCTTCTGTTTTTGCCTGTTATCTCCTGCCACATCACTGCTCTAGAACCGTAAATAGGCACTAATACAATATCCGGCTCAAATGACTTCATTATCGTCTCTTTTTCTATGCCCCTTTTATGGTCTATAAAATGAATTTCTCTATGAAACGCCGAGAAATCAATATCAAGTATCTTATCAAGGCTTTCTCTGACTCTTGCGGGCGTTACATAAGACTTATCCAGGTCCCGTGTAATCATTTGCTGATGCAATACAGGGACATAGGCACTTATTTGTCCATAACAGAGCCTATGGTTAGTCTTTAGCATGTTGCTAATTTCAAATGAAAGCCTTGCAGGGCCATTCGATTCATAAGCGCTCTTGTCCTTGTCTGTAACCTGACCGTGTTTCTTCATATCTCTGAATATGTCGAAATAATCCTGACCGAATTCATTGATTGAGGGATCCTTTTCGAGAGAATATATTTTTGCAAGCCAATCTCTCATTGTATTGATTGAGCCCTTGATTTGCGCGGTATCCTTTCCTGCGAGTTTATATAATGTCAAGGTTTGCTCGGGTGTGAGCATTCTTTCATCCATATATGCGTAGTTGAGGAACATGTTTATAAGCCGGGAATTGTCTTTCTCTAAAGAGGCCTTCTTGAATACAGCTTCATATATTTCAAAGAAACCTGCAGATACCTTGCTCCTTATAACTCTTGCATTATCATCTGCCGAGAGTCTGTCTCTCAAACTCCTGAATGACAGAAGATTGAGCATGAAAGCATCCGTTTTCTCCTTGGGCAAGCCTGAGTACTCAAGTATTTTTGCAGCACTATCCTTTAATTCTTCAGGAAGACTTTGATAATCAACAGGCGCTTTGTCGGCATTACTGCTGCTTTCAGATAAATCGGTTTTATTATTCTCTATGGAGGCTTTTGAACCGCTATATGCATGTTCGAGATATTCAAGGTCGGTTTCACATTTATGACAATATTCTGCCTTGTACAGATTAACAATTTCATTAATCACGCTTACTATAAAATCTAGAGCCTCTACTATTGCGGAAGTATCCTGACCTGATGCAGACATTTCGCTTGCAGCCTTCAAATATGCGGAATATATGCTTTCAGTATCATCCGAATATAGCAGCTTAAAATATTCCTCAGCCTTTGCAAATGCCGTGCGCAATTGAGAAAGGACTGCTTCAAAGCATCCAGCCTCATCTCTGCAATGATATGCGGTAACAAACATATCAGTACCAAAAAACGTTTTTCTTAATTCGATCGGCATATTGTTTAGATGCTCGTAATATTCTATTTTCTCCTTTATGGATGAGTCTTCACAAATATTTTCTTCATTCTGAGTTTCTGACTTATCAGTTTCTATGAATTCCTTGTTAAAAACAGGCAACAGCTGATGTCCGCTTTTACGTAAGTTTTCAACCCTGTCAAGCCCTTCTCTAAAAACGGCTTCTGTTGGTGTATAACTGAATTCGCTAAATTCCTTCAGAATCCAGAAAAAGCTTATAAGGTTTTCCGTTATGATTCTTAGTCTTTCAATTATTCCAAAAATCTTCCTACTCTGTGCATATGAATTGCTTGCCATTGTATAGATCGAATTAATAATAAATGAACCATAATCCTTCTGTTCACTGACAAGTGACCAGATCTGGCCTAATGACTGATAGGGGTATACATATAAGGTGCAATCCTCTAATGCTCTATAGCTTAAGGAGTACTTGCCGGAGGATACAATATCATTTGCACCAATAAAAATACCTTTTTCAAGAGTACAAATTTTGTAGCACTTGTTTAATACGTCTCCGCCATTTTTTATTATAGAATCAGAGGAGATGTATACATCCATTCTGCCTTGAAGCAATATTATAAGTGCATTAACTTGACTTCCTTCTAAGAAAACAGTTTCACCTTTTTTTATTTGATAGCTTCCCTGTTGGCTAAAATTTGTAGTCATCCAGACACCTGCCTATAATATTATTTAGATACAACCCTAAATAATATTATAGCGCACTATACACAAATAATAAATACTTTCTGTCACACTGGGGTAGGGCAATGATTTTAGTATTATTTAAACTTGGTTTATGAGAAGCTTTATATAAGGCATGTATACGTTGTTTACAAAAGAAAATTTTATCATATACCATCCTATCTGAATGAGATACTGTTATCGGACTCAATCGGGCATATCCCCGGTCTCGCTAAAAAATTTATAATTTTATGAACCTTTTGTAAAATAGTGAGCTCCTTTATATTGTATTAAAACTAATATTAGTTTATGCTACATTAAAAGGAAAAGGAGTGTGACCTTTGGAGATAATTGATCTTATTCGCCAATGCCAAACCGGAGATAAAGATAGTTTGGGTAAACTTTATGGAATTTACAACCAAAAGGCATTAGGTACTGCTTACCTGATATCCAACAGCAGGGGTATTGCCGAAGATATCGTTCAGGAAGCTTTCATTCAATGCTTCAGACATATTAGGAATTTAAAAGATCCCCAAACATTTGATGCATGGTTTTATAAAACATTAGTGACAACAGGTTGGAAAATGGTAAAAAAGCATAGTCGCTACATATCAACAGAATCTAGCAGCATAGATGAATTGGTCTCCATTTCAAATTTTAATAATGATTTTGATGCCTGTGCCAACAGTTTGTCTTTAAAACAGGCGCTTGAAAAGCTTAGCTTTCCTCTTAAAACAGTTGTTACACTATTCTACTATAATCAACTGCCAATCAAGGATATCGCAAAAATTACAGGATGTTTTCAGGGGACTGTTAAATCCAGGCTTCACAATGCCAGAAAACAGCTCTACTATGAGTTGCATGGCGAGTTATTGGAGGATAATTACTTAGAGAGCAACATGGATATTTATAAAAGAAAGGGGTATAATTTAAATGGCAAACATGGATAAAGATTTTGATTTTTATATTCAAAAGGAAATCGGGTGCTGCGTTAAGGATATAAACCCCTCGGAAGAAATGCTTGATCGCATATTTTCCGGTATGGACGAAAAAAAATTCAAAGGTAGATCATTTGACTCAAATTTAGCTAAAATCAGTATAGCAGCTGTTTTAATATTCATACTATCGTCCGGACTGATTTTTATTGTCTCTCCCGGTACACGCGTCATAGCTATGGAAATAATAAAGACAGTGTTTGTGGTAGATAAGAATAATAATATAGTTGAAAAAAATGCAGAAGATATTGTTCTGCAGCCTGCTATTTGCGATGGAACAAATTTAAGTGATGAAGAATTATCCGAGAAGATTGGTATCACTGTTAACTTCCCTAAAACACTTTGTGAAGAGTTTTCAATGGTAAACAAACTTGAGAGTGTCGGGGTTTTGAGTCCTATTAACTATAATTTATGGAATAGTCTTAAAAACGATATACGGCAATCAATACACAATGAAGAGATATTTAAGGGTCTCCAAAAATACAAACCGTACAGAAGTGCATGTGGCATTTACGAAAACGGCAGCGGTATAACCTTTGGTATTAGCGTAAGTAATGAGGATACCACACAGTTTGATAGATCACTTGTAATAGTTAACTCACATGAAGATATAAACATAGGTAATACACAGGCTATATGGGACGATATATCATATCCTGATTATACTGAAGGGGATATGACTAAAAAACCTTCCGGTCTAAAATCAATAACAGCTTTAACGTTTAACTTTAAAGGAGCAACCTATACGATCACTTCTATTTATGATTCCATGAGTTTGTCAAAAGAATCGGCAATAAAATATGCACAAGCTTTTTTAGATTATCAAAAACAATAACTTGATAAAACAGAAAGCCCAACAACCTAGATCAAAAACAGGCATCCCTATAATTGGAATGCCTGTTTTGTATATCGGAAGATTTTAACAAAAGCTTATCCATCAGCTTTTCCCAAGGTAGATCCATATATGAAAATACATTCAGCGAAAAATAATACGCCATAGCCATATGGCATTATCCTCAAACACTTGGATTATTAAATCAAACACCTTGCCCATCAATAAGCCATGGTGAGTTTTTATCCTTGCGAACCAGAATCATATTCCAGTCATGGTAATCTCCCTCGTTATATGAACCGGAAATACCCTCAGGATACTTCACATTGAATTTCACTAATAATACAAGAACATTTTCTCTTTTTACGCCGTTCAGTCTCCCTCTTCCATACTCAACATAGCTATCTCTCATGGGATTATCAGCTTTATACCTGACAGATATGAGTGTGCGGGTTTCCTCGCCATATAGAACGACATTGGGTATGTTGTAACTTTCCGTCAAGGTTTTAAGAATAGCTTTATCATCTTTCACCTTAACTGCCCTGAAGTATTCCTCAACAACCTTACTTGCTGCATTGATCTCTTCCGTAGTAAATCCACCCATTTTCGGCTCTTCTTTTTCCTGTGCAGCTTTTGAACCTGTATTTTTCCCTTCCAATGTATACCGAAGCAATTCAATATCCTTGCCGAGAGCTGCAAGATCTCCGTACTTATCCTGGAGATCCGTCCGATTAAAAGTAAATTTCAAATCATACTGCTTTTCATCAAACTCTTCTCCGAAAGGTGATTTGCGGAATGCAAAAGTAATTTCATCAACATTATCAATCATGCAGAATAAAACCAGTGCATTCTTCTGTAAATTCAAATAGCCTATCTCCCCTTCACGGATAATAGGCCATTGCTTTAAAAATGATTTACCATATCCCAAACCGTAAAACACCGTCAGCTTATATGGTTTTTTATCCGTTACCAGCGATATATGCTCCTGGCTGAGACTTTTATCAGGTACAGGTAGATTTTGTGCCAATCCCGAAACCTTATTGGCATCTCCTATAAACTGAGTTTTATACTTTGAAATCCGAGTCAGGTTATATATCATCATATCAACCCTTACAACAAAGCTGTATCCCACCTGTCCTTTATTC
Source organism: Bacillota bacterium (assembly GCA_023441845.1). Classification (GTDB taxonomy): domain Bacteria; phylum Bacillota; class Clostridia; order Acetivibrionales; family DSM-2933; genus JAEZNF01. Next base: position 7,900 of record JAEZNF010000583.1, read on the forward strand.
TTGTACCTTAATGTTACATCATATATATATTCGCCGGCATCAATCGGTACCTGAAAATATAAAACTCCATCCATAATACATGGGTCAGGAGATTGGAATTCCACCTTGTTACCGTCTTTATAAACAATAATCCCGCTTAGTTCAAAGTTAAACTTTTTGTCCATTTTTATCTTTTGCGTACTTATTGATAATTGCTGGCCTGATCCTGTATTTATTATATTATCATACCGGTATTTAATTTCGAGTGGGCCTATAGAGTCTACACAAGTAGAATTCCATGAGTAAGTACCAATAACAGCTCCCTTTGTTTCTACATTCTCAGCTCTTATATAAATATTGGGAGGAGTATTACTTCCCATTCCAATACAAGCTCCCAGGTATAATCCCCCTGCTATAAAAGATATGAGCATTACCAATGACAAAATGAGAATCGGTTTTGACTTTTTGCTGTGGCTCATTATGGCCATTAATCTTTCTTTAAGGCTTCTTTTCTCTTCACACATGGTTACCTGTAATACCCCTGAAGGATATTTGCCGCCGGCTGCCAAATCGATCAATGTATTTCCATAGTCCTGTTTTTCTTCTGCGTTAAGATTTTTAATAACCGCTTCATCACAGGCTAATTCGCATGTATTGTTGATTTCCCTTCTGATCAGGTACATCAGAGGATTAAACCAGTGAATTGATACGGCTATCATTGTTAGCCATTTTGCTGCAATATCATAACGCATAAGATGTGTAATTTCATGGCGCAGTATATATTTAAGCTGCTTTTCGGTGAAGTTGGTATCCGGAATAATAATACAGGGCCTCATTAGTCCAATCAGCATGGGAGTTGCCACAACTGAATTGCGATAAAGCTTTAATTTATACCGACCATCCAACATCATGGATAAAATTGTACTCTGTTCATCAGTTGCCGGCTTATTTGCCGCTTTCATGTACTTTAAGAATCTTGCATATTCAGCCAAATTAACGAAAAGTACAACTAAAATGCCCAAAAACCATATAGGCATCGCGTATTTGCCAAATACTTTCTTCAGCTTTGCAATAGAGCCATCTTCTCTATAAGATATATCATTAGTTACATTGCCCTGAAAATCCGTTAACATGGGCGAATAAGCTATTTTCTCATCATTATCGATATTTGTTTTTGAAGTGGTTTGAGAGTGTATTTGCAGCGTATTTTTATCATTTTTATAAAACAATTCATTCATAATACTCCCTTCAAAGGAAAATGGAATTATGAACCTGAATAAAACTACAATCCAAATTAAATATTGTATAGATTTTGAGAGCCTATGCCTTATTAGCGGCTTCAAAGCAAATATTAATGCTGCGAGGATACTGCCGGATAACGAAAGTGATAAAACCAGTTTAACATTATCATTCATCCTTATCACCTACTTTAAACATACTGCGAAGCTCCTCAATATCTGATTTATCGAGTTTCTTACTTCCCAGAAGGGATGCTACAAGATTTTTTGCACTGCCGGCAAATAAGCGGTCAATCAGGCTCTGGGTCGAGTATTCGTTATATTCGGCCTCGCTGACAAGGGCTTTATAATAGAATACTTCCTTTTTCGTCGCTAAAATCACACCCTTTTCACACAATCTGCGAAGCAGTGTTTTTATCGTTGAGGCTTCCCAGTTACTATTCTTCTCGAGTGTTTTGCGTATATCTGCAATAGGAAGTTCACATCCTCCTTCCCACAACACGCGCATTACCTCAACTTCAGAATCAGTTATTCTCGATGCCAGTGATTCCAATCTATCTCCTCCCCCACGGTTACAAATGTAACCTAATTACAGTTTACACTTGTAACCTTCGTCTGTCAATAATATTCCAGTCAAATCCGGCAATAATAAACAAAATTACTCCAACACATTTATTTGTCAGTATTCTGCGCTACACCTTCCTCTAAAATAATTGCAAGTATACTTAAATGTAGACTAAGTTATGATTATCATTTAACGGACTACATTCTCACACTTTTTTCAAGACTTGACACAATAATGGACAAAATGGTGCAATTTACATATAAAGATTAATTCATACAATTATGTTATGTTATAATCAACATATCTTCGGATACTCTTTATTTTTCAATCTATATTATTCAACAAAACAATATAATTTTAGTTGTATGTTATTTTGTGTTTCGGGTTAAGTATATTCTAAATGTAAAGGAATGTATCTTTTTGCTATGGCAAACAGATACGAAAAGGGGAGGAAATTAAAATGAAGAAAAAATTATTTATGGTGCTGACTGCGGTAATACTTATTACTACAATGCTTACCGGTAATCTTGTCTATGCTTGTCCACCTGAAAAGAAGTTTAATCCCATTGTCTCTACAAATTGGCTTTCAGCCAACATCGACCACAAAAACCTCGTAATTATTGATGTAAGAGATTCCGCTCAATATGCATCAGGTCATATTGCAGATTCAGTTAATATACCTTTTGTTGTTCCCTTTTCTTCATGGATAACAATGAAGGATGATCTTCTTCTTGAATTACCTGAAAAAGACGAGTTGTTTAATACATTAGGCAG
>JAEZNF010000613.1 GCA_023441845.1 Bacillota bacterium
GGCTTATGGATTCTATTCCATTGCATAAGTTATTCCAGAAAGCATTAACATCATCAGCCCCCGGAACCCTTGCACTTAAGCCTATAACAGCAATTTCATTATCCTCATGAAGTCCTTCGTCTTTAAAACTTGTCCCTTTTGGCTTTTCTGACTGACTTGCACCTTTACTGTCGATAAAATCGGCCAAAGTACTCACAGTAGGATATTTAAACAGTTCCATCATTGATATATCCCTGTTGAGTTCTTTATAAATCCTGTTCCTCAATTTCGCCAGAAGCAGGGAGTGGCCTCCAAGGTCAAAAAAGTTCTCGTCTATGCCTATTACATCCCTCTTTAATATGTCTCTCCAGATATCAACCAATATCTTTTGGGTTTTATTTGCGGGCAATTGGCAGTTCACACCGCTTTCGTCCCTCAAATTCCGAGGTAAGGGCAGCGCTTTTAAGTCGATTTTACCGTTAGGTGTCTTAGGAAGTGCATCGAGCAATACGAAAGCGGACGGTATCATATAATCAGGAAGCTTTTCCTTAAGAAAGCTTCTAATACAGGAAGGTTCAAGTTCTTTATCATTTTGCTTCCCTTGCGGTACAATGTAAGCGACTAATGACTTTTCACCCGGTATTAACTCTTTTACTGCCACTACACTTTCCCGGATCAACAGATTCAGGTTAAGGACATTTTCAATCTCTCCCGTTTCTATTCGAAACCCCCTTATTTTTACCTGATAATCGGATCTTCCCATAAATTCAATATTCCCGTCGGATATAAATCTTGCCGTATCTCCGGTTTTATACATCTTTGAGTCTTTGTTTTTATCAAACGGACATGCCACAAATTTTTCATTTGTCAGTTCTGGAAGGTGCAAGTAACCCTCGGAAAGTCCGGCGCCTCCGATATATAATTCACCCGGAATCCCCACAGGAGTTGGGTTCATTGATTTATCGAGTATATATACCGTCGTGTTTGCAATGGGCTTACCTATATGTATTAATCCTTCCTTAGACTCAATTCGGGTCATAGTTGACCATATGGTGGTCTCAGTCGGACCGTAAACATTCCACAGGCAAGAACATCTGTCAAGTAACCGGTTTGCCAAATCCCTCTTTAGAGCCTCACCTCCGCAAAGGATTTTTAAATCCGGCTTTCCGCTCCAGCCTGCATCTATCAACAAACGCCATGTTGCGGGGGTTGCCTGCATAATGGAAATATCGTAATTTTCCAGCATGGAAGCCAGCCTTTCCCCGTCAATCACCTCGTATTTATTTGCTATGACAACAGTTGCCCCTTTTGCAAGCGGAAGGAACAACTCTAAACCGGCAATATCAAAAGAAACGGTAGTTACTGCCAAAAGTCTGTCTTTATAAGATATTTGGGTATTGTCAGCCATTGAGAAGAGGAAATTTGCAAGGGCTTTTTGCCCGATCTTTACCCCTTTTGGCTTTCCTGTTGAGCCTGATGTATAAATAACATATGCAAGAGAGTCTTTATCGCATATGTTCTGCGGGTTAACAGTACTCTTCCCGGATATTTCATTCCATGAGTTATCAATGCAGACAATCTTTGCTTTGTTATCAGGCAGCGAATCTATAAGTCTCATGTCTGTCAATATAACCGGGACCTGAGCATTTTCCAGCATATACTCCAATCTTTCCTTTGGAAAGACGGGGTCCATAGGGAGATATGCCGCTCCTGCCTTATGGATACCTAAAAGAGCTACAACCATGTCTATTGAGCGTTCGGTATATACGCCCACAATTGTATCGGTACCCATTCCAAGCGAAATCAAATAATTGGCCAGTTGGTTTGACCGACTGTTTAATTCCCCATAACAAAGCTGTCTGCCGTTACTTATAACGGCACACATCTCAGGTTTTGCAGCTGCCTGTAATTCAAAAGCCCGAATCCAGTTCATATCATTACCGAAATCAAATGCTGTGGTATTCCACTCTTCCAGCAGAAGCTTCCGCTCGCTGTCCGTCAATATATCAACCCTGCAAATCTTTTTTCCAAGGTCTTCAATGATATTTTCCAGCACCCGGCAATAATGTCCGGCCATTCTTTTAACTGTATCTTCACGAAACAAATCGGTATTGTATTCAAAGTTGGCTTCAAGACCTTCCCCATAATCATAAATATCAACAGCTAATTCAAACCTGGAATATCCCCCGTCGAAATTAATATTCGATATACTTAATCCCGATAACGCAGCCTGTCCTATTTGTCTCCTGTCCTGGAAATTAAAAAACACCTGGAAAATCGGATTGCGGCTTACATCACGTTCAACATTAAGAACCTCGACGATCTTCTCAAACGGTACATCCTGATTTGAGTATGCTTCAAGGGATACGGTCTTAAGATTTTCAATAAGCTCCTTTAATGTATCCTCTCCCGAAAAAGAAGTTCTTAAAACTATATTGTTTGAAAAGAAACCAATGAGGGGTTCAAGCTCCAAACGGTTACGGTTTGCAACCGGAGAACCGACTATAATATCTTCCTGTCCGGTATATTTATATAAAAGGACTTTAAAAGCCGCCAATAATACCATATAGAGAGTTGTACCCTCTTTTTCCGCTGCTGTCTTCAATTTTTGTACTAATTCCGCGGGAATAAGACTCACATGCTTTGCTCCGTTATAAGATTGTATTGCAGGCCTTTGCTTATCCAAAGGGAGTTCTAAAACAGGAAGTTTTCCTCCGAGTTTTTGCTTCCAGTAATCAAGCAGGAGCATATAACCATTTTGCTCATACATTTTAGTCTGGAACCGTATAAAATCCGAATAGTTGAATTTCAAGCCGGGTAAATACGGCTCCAGATTGTTAAGATAAGCATTATAGCAAATCTCAAGTTCCTTGATAAGGACATTGAAAGACCATCCGTCAAATATTATATGATGGGCTGTCATAAGAAGAATATACTCGTTTTCACCTGTATAGAACAGCTTCCCCCTGATAAGCGGTGGATTTGCAAGGTCAATTTGTTTACACACCTCTTCTCTTGCAATCTCTAAAGCTTTCTCATACCTATCATTTGCAGGAAGATCCATAAGGCTGATTAACGGCAGGTCCATTTCAATTCCCTGGCATACCTCCTGAAACGGCTGCCCGTCTTCCTCCGCAAAAGCTGTTCTCAATACCTCATGCCTTTCTATAATTTTGTTAAAACTATTCACCAGCATTTCACGGTTTATACTGCCGGAAATACGAAGAGCACAATACAGGTTATACTGCTGACTGTTTCCATTGAGACTGTTTAAAAACCACAGCCTTTGTTGGGAAAAGGACAGCGGCCTCTTTTTATTGCCGGAAGGAGCAAAAGACTCTTTATTTAAGCTCCATGTATTCTTTGCGGATTTTTCAATTACTTTTACCAATTCACCAACCTCAGGGTTCATAAATACATCCTTCGGTTCAAGCTCTTTTCCGAACTCATTTCTTATCCGTGAAATTAATTGCGTTGCTTTTAGGGAGTCACCACCCAGCTCAAAGAAATTGTCTTCAACGCCTATCTGATCTGACTTTAGTATCTCATACCATATCCTTACCATTTTTTCTTCATTTTCGCCTTTTGGCACGGCAATTACACGTTTATTAAATTCACTGCCCATTAAATCATCTATTTCATTTTTCACGCCATCATATTCGCCGTCCAAATACTTTTCACGGAGCTTAAAACGCTGAACTTTCCCGCTTGTGGTCTTTGGTATACTTTTAACAGGAATGACCTTTGAAACTTCAATACCGAATTTTTGCCTGATTGCTTCTTTCACTGCGTGCAGCAAAGGAATAAATTTATCTGTTTTAGCTTTAAACAATACAAACAGTACAAGCTCATCACACCTGATTTTTTCGTTAAATACCCCAATAGCAGCTACCTTTCCCAGTTCAATGCCACCCACACCAAATGTGGCCTTCTCTATATCATGTGAATAGTAGTTTTGGGCCGAAATAAAAATTACATCCTTCGCACGCCCCGTAATAACCAACCTTCCGTTTCTTAAAAATCCCAAATCGCCTGTATTAAGCCAACCGTCTTCAGTAATCAGCTTTTTAGTCTCCACCGGGTTGTTGTAATAACCGGATGTTACATTTCCGCCTTTTATATTTATATAGCCTACCTTATCCTCCCCTAAATCCCTGTTTCCCTCATCCCATATTTTTATACTGCAATCATATATCGGGTAGCCTACATCAACAAAGGTACTCCCTTTACTGTCAAGCCCGTTTACCTCCATGACGGTTCCGCCGGTTTTTAGGCTATCCCTGTTAATTATACAGGCCTTAACTTCCTCGCCGGGATGTGGAAATGTAACTGCAATAGTCCCTTCGGCCAGCCCGTAAACCGGATACATGCTATTTTTCTTCAAACCGTACTTGCGCATTTCCTCCATAAACTGATTGCACAAATCCAATGATATCGGCTCAGCTCCATTGAATATCAGCCTTACACTGCTTAAATCCCATTCTCTTAAAATATCCGGCTTTAAAAAGTTAAGAAAATGCTTATATCCAAAATTAGGTGAATATAAAAGTGTGGCCTTATGCTTGCTTGCACTTTGAATCCATAGTACAGGGTTTCTGATAAAGAGCTGGGTTTTTATATTATACTGATTGATACCAGCCAGAACAGACTTAATGTGTGTACCGATCAATCCCATATCATGAGTAAGCGGCATCCAGTTCAGACTCACATCGTGAGAATTTATATTTGTCCACTTCAAGACAGCATTGAGATTTACCAGAACGTTTCTATGTTTTATTATGACACCTTTTGGATCACCTGTTGAACCGGATGAAAACTGGATAAATGCAATATCATCCGCATCCTTAGAACATATCCGGCCCATATTTCCGGTATATACCATTTTCTCGGTTAATATACTTCTATCCCTCATTACAGCCATCTGTCGGTTCAAATCGTTTTCTCCGGCAAAACTATCAATCTTCGAAAAAAAATCCGAAGAAGTTATAATGTATGGATTATTCAAGATATTCCAGATTTTGAACAGTTTAAGCTTGTGCTCATCAGTTGTACCTGTTGTGACAGGTACGGCAACAATCCCGCCTAATACGCAAGCCCAAAATGCAAAAATAAATTCCCGATTATCCTCAATCTGAAAAACAACCTCATCCCCGGCTTTTATGCCCAGTTCCTGCAAATTGTATAATAATCCGAGTGCACCCTCATAC
>JAEZNF010000018.1 GCA_023441845.1 Bacillota bacterium
GGCTTAGTATGTACTTCGGTACCAATGTTGAATATGATGATATGGTTGGCTTTGGTGTGTTTGGTTTGATTGACGCTATTGACAAATTTGACTTGAATAAGGGAGTTAAGTTTGAAACTTACGCTTCACTTAGAATTAGAGGCTCTATTATTGACAGTATAAGGGAAATGGATTGGGTTCCAAGGTCTCTTCGTCAAAAGAACAAGGAACTTGAGAGGGTTTATTTTGAAATTGAGAATGAGTTGGGACATTCCGCTTCGGACAAGGAAGTTGCCGACAAACTCGGTATTACACTTGATGAGTTCTATAAGATGCTTAACGACGTAACTGTTTCTTCCATGGTATCTTTGGAGGAGTTTCTTGAGCAAAATTATGAGATAGGTGTAGATCAGCCCAATAACAGGTCTGAAGACAGGCCCGAATCTTATATGGAAATCTCAGAAATGAAAGATATTTTGGTAGATGCTATAAATAGGCTTCCTGAAAAGGAAAAGACAGTTATATCTTTTTATTATTTTGAAGAACTCACGTTAAAAGAAATCAGTGCAATAATGAAGGTGTCGGAGTCAAGAATATCACAGTTACATACAAAGGCAATATTAAGGTTAAGAGGAAAACTTGCAAGGCATAGAACAATTTTGAGAGATTAATTCCAATTAATATATCGGATAGACTTTCATGTTTTTTAACAGGTACAAAAAGAATTTTATTATCTTTAGCAATATGATTTTAATGTTAAATGATTAAATAAGTAACAGAAGGGGTGAGGTATATGGCAGATTCCAGGGGGTTGGCAGAAGCGAAAATAAATGATGGGTTTTTTGAATTACAATATCAAAGAGATGGAGTATTTCTTGTAGTATACCCTGCTGTCGGAACCGGTAAACGAGTAGTTGCGGAAGCAGTTATTGACAAGCTTAACCGTAAACAAGTTAAAAATTATACAAAAGGTTCTATAGAACTTGCAGTACTTAAGGCAGATAAACAACCGGTTAAGATTGCCGATGCACAGGAAGAATTAAAAATTAATGCTTTGGTATCAGTAACAGTATCACAGGATAAATTGAAAGCATATGTAGAGTTTGCTCCTCCTGAAGGTGGAAGTATGATAAAGCTTGAGGAAGTAGTTGAATTGCTTGCAAAAAACGGTGTGGTTTACGGAATAAATAAATCGACACTTGAGACAATTGTACAATATCCTGTGTATAATGAAGCGATTTGCGTTGCTGAGGGTACTCCGCCTGTAAACGGACAGGATGGAAAGGTGGATTACAGCTTTGACATCAGTAGAAAAAGCAAACCCGCTATATTGGATGACGGAAGGGTGGATTACAGGGAATTAAATCTTGTTGAGAGTGTTCATAAAGGTCAGCAGTTGGCTTGTTTGATCCCCCCTGTCAATGGGAAACCCGGAAGAAATGTTTTGGGGGCCAGTTTACCTGCGTCAGACGGAAATCCGGCTAAATTGCCCAAAGGCAGAAATGTTGAGGTGTCTGAAGACGGACAAACCCTTACAGCTTCTATTGACGGACAGGTCACTTTTATCGACGGAAAAGTAAATGTGTTTGCAATTTATGAGGTCCATGCAGATGTTGATACTACAACAGGTAACATAAGTTTTATTGGAAATGTTACTGTGCGGGGTAACGTGCTTGCAGGTTTTACTGTCGAGGCAGGAGGAAATGTTGAGGTCTGGGGTGTTGTTGAAGGTGCAACTATTAAAGCCGGCGGAGATATCATTTTAAGAAGAGGAATGCAGGGTGTTGGTAAGGGGTCTCTGATAAGCGGAGGAGATATTGTTGCAAAATATATAGAATACAGTAATATTGAGGCCAAAAACGATATTAAATCCGAGGCTATCATGCACAGCAATGTCAAGTGTGGAAATAAGCTGGAATTAGGCGGGAGAAAGGGACTATTGGTTGGCGGTACATGCAAGGTGGGAAACGAGGTAACTGCAAAAGTAATCGGGTCACAAATGAATACCGCTACCGACATAGAGGTTGGTATTGACCCTCACTTAAGAGAACGCTATAAGAAATGCCGGGAAGAGTTGGCAGTTATTGAAGCAGACATAAAAAAGGCAGAGCAGGCAATTGCTATTTTAAAGAAGCTGGAGCAAGCCGGAGCACTTACACACGAGAAGCAGGAGATAATGGCTAAAAGTGTAAGAACCAAGGTTTATTACTCGAACAGGGTAGAAGAAATAAAGGCTGAAGTAGCGGTCATAGAAGAAAAATTGCAGCAGGAGGCCAGTGGCAAGATCAAGATATTCTCGGTTGCCTATCCGGGAACAAAGGTTGCCATCGGATCGTGTCAAATGTTTATTAAGGAGAACCTGCAGTATTGTACGTTGTACAGAGAAGGTGCAGATATCAGAGTTGGTGCATTTTCATAAGCTGTATAATACTTCGGGCTATACCCGGAGGGAGTGTGGTATTAATGTCAATAAAACCATTGGATTTTCAGGTGATGATCCCCAAGACATCTGAAGTGTCAAAGATCCACAATGATGAAATCAATAAAAATACGGCAAATTTAAAGCAACAAGCCTCATCAATGCAGCAAGAAGCGGAAAACAATTTAAAACAGGTTAATTCGAGGGAAAAGGCCCATGAAGGAAAAATAAGAGAAAATCAGGAAAAGAGCGGGAAGGGAAGCGGTAAAGAAACCGGCAAGGGCAGTGAGGGAAAAGAACCCGATAAAAAAGATAAGGAAAAAAAGCTTGAGAAAAAGACAAGTACTATAGACATAAGATTATAGCTTGAATGACAAGAACAGGGGGGAAACGTGGATGAACCATTTTTATATGAGCATAATGTTTATTGGGATTGTACTGATTGCTGTATCTTTATTCTGGATTCTTTTAGACAGGAAGCAGGCATTTGACTATTCGAAAGGAATTAAGGAAAGTAAAGACGAGCTTTTAAAGATAATAGATGATGCCGAAGCGATGATGGAAGAACTGAATAAGTTTTCAGGGTATATAGTTGAACAAATGGACGCAAAAACTGAAGAGATGAATTTAGGTCTGAAAAAAATAGACGAAAAATTGCTGCAGCTTGATTTAAAAGTGGAAGAAAGGCCTGCAGTAAAAGAAAGCAAGGAAGTAAAAGAAAGTAAGGAAGTAAAAGAAAACAAGGCAGTAAAAGAAAACAAGGCAGTAAAAGAAAACAAGGAAGTAAAAGAAAAAAAGGCCACAAAAACTAATAGCAGAACCAGGAAGGTATCGAATGGGGACAAGCAAGGCCTTGCCGAAGTATCAGGTCCTCAACTTGAAAAGAGCGGAAAAGAGAATATAAAGGAATTTCCGAAGTACGATAACTCAAGCACTGCACATGTGTATAACGGTGTGCAGCAGACAAAGGCAATAGAAAAGGTAGTACCGTTAAAAGGAAGATACAAAGAAGTTTTAAGACTTTTAGAAGATGGATTGAATGAAACTGAAATAGCAAAGAAGCTTAATATCGGTAAAGGTGAAATCCAATTAATATTGGGTATGAGCAAGGCAGAATAAAATTACTTGACTCGGGGGGAAATATGAAAAAATTCAACATTAAAAGTATAATCCTGGGCATTGGAATCGGTATTGTTATGACATCTTTTATCAGCATTATATATTTGGCCGGAAGCAGTCCAGGGGCGAATTTAACTAATGAAGAGGTTATTAAGGCGGCAAGGCAGCTTGGAATGATTATGAGTCAGGATAGTGTAAAGGCTGAGGATATTATAAAGACTGAGAATAGTGCAAGGGACAAGAACATCAAGCAGAAACAGAATGACGGAAGCAATACTTTTAGTAGGTAAGGTAACTAAAGAAAAAAGCTTGCATTAGGACCGTCAAAATAGAGGATTATACAAGACAGGAATAAACCTTAAGGGTTTATTTTTTTTCCTGTAAACATATAATGACGCAACCCTGATGGTGATTTTGGGATACATTATATCCGTGTCGCTGATATTTGCACTAATGGGAAGTTTCTTTAAAGTGCTTACGATTGGAAGAAGCAAAATTATCCTGTAAAACTGCAATTACATAATATCGTACTAGGGTTCATTATTATTTATATTGTATATTAGATATCAATGGTATTAAGCAGAAGGGAAATAATACATATATCAATGGCTGATACCTTAAAAAGCAGGGCAGAATAATTTTTGCGGTTTACTGAAAAATATGATTTTTTAAAACGAATCGCTATAAGTTTAGCTTAAACCGATTTGTTTTTTATGATTTTCCATGAAGGGTTCTAAATTCTAAAGGTAACAAATCTGCATTACGAGGTGGTTTTATTCAGCACAGAATAAAGACTGGGTAATGGTTTATCTTTTTGTCGCAGAGACCCTGTAAACATATAATGACACAGACAATAGATATAGAACGAATAGTACCAAAAGCACTGCCAGGACAATATAGCCGAAGCTCCAGAAAGCTGCTCCAAGCGCTATTATCAACAATAATGAAGTGAAAAGGCTTGAAATGAATTTTATGATTTTGTCAAGGTTATATGGACCTTCGTGCAGGTCATGGTAGTTTATTTGTTCTTCTATTTTTTTAATCTTTGAGGCAAACAGAAATCTTAGTTTGAATGTTACGATTATGGCAGCCAGGGCCAGAATAATGGGTACAAGCAAAATATGCTCAAAGTAAATGGATGATATTATAGTGCTTAAAACCAAAGTGATGTACAGGGAAAAGAAAATGATAAAACGGTAGTTTCTTTCCAGCCGGACTCCCAATTCTTCAGGAAGGAGAATTGGTTTCATGGTGACTGAGACCAGCTTTGCCCCGTATTTTACAAATTTCGGTGTTACCCTGGACATAAACTTTTGAATGTGACCGGAATTCTTCATTGCTATTGGAGCAATCAGTGTCATTATAAATACGTATACCCCGGTAAACTGGTAAAGTGAACTGGATATAGCACCTGTGCTGAAACCCAAATATGCATATATTAACGAATATTCGCCTCTTGCAATCATGCTCGAGCCGATTGCTACAGAACTTTTGCCGGAAAATCCGCTGAAAAAAGCAGCTGATGAGGTTATAGTTAGCTCTGCTAAAATAGTTGCAGGTACTGATATCAGTATTAACGGCAGAGTACCCGGTATTTGCCGGAAATCCAAGAGGGTTCCGAAGGATATGAAAAAGATTATCAAAAATATGTCCTTAAACGCGGATACTGTCCTGTGAAGCCGCTCTTCAACATCATAGCTTATTATCAGCATACCCAGAAGGAATGCCCCTGCGGCAGATGCCAACCCCATATAGACGGCAAAGGAACCTGTAAGGAGTATTATTCCTATCATCAAGGCGGTAAAAAGCTCCTGAGATTCAATTCTTGAAAGGTAGTCGATTACTTTGTTTATTACAAATGCGCCGATTACTATAAATACAGCATAAAAAGCCACAGCTACTATAATTGAGCGTGATATGCCCGAAAACTCAAGCGTGTCTTTGGTTGCGATGCTTGACAGTATACCCAGAAGGATAATGGCAAAGAAGTCTTCAAAAATCATTACACCCATAAGTATCTCGGACTCTTTGGACGCGGTTTTTTTCATATCGAAAAGGAGTTTTGCCACAACACCGCTACTGCTTAAGGCTATTATTCCCGCAAAAAAGAGCCTTTCCTTGAAAAGCAGCCCTATGAGGGAGCCAATAACGAAGCCGACAATGAGATTCAGTATCACCTCATATGTACCTATGAAAAATACTGAGTTTTTAATTTTTTTAAACTTATTTATTGAGAATTCAAGACCCAGAAAGAACATCAAGAGCACAACGCCGAGCTCTGATAAGGTTTCTAAAAGCTCTGTGCTTTTAACAAGGCCTAATGCTTTAGGTCCAATGAGAAGACCTACCACCATGTTTCCTACAACACCGGATTGGCCGATTTTTTTCATTGCAACTGCGGCAAAAAAACCCAGGAACAGTACAATTCCAAGTTCAAATAATATATTATGCTCCATATTTAGCCTCTTTTGATCCACGGTTCCGTATTATTTTCAAAAAATCCTTGAACTTATCTGGTTTTCCTATTACAACACAAGTA
>JAEZNF010000019.1 GCA_023441845.1 Bacillota bacterium
TGGCAGCCGTGGGTGCAACACAGTGGTCATTTTATTTATCCAATCAGCCGGAATGCCCAGAGGAGATAGTAAAATAAAAGGGGGAACGCAATTCTCCCCTTTATTTTAGTGTGATGATATGCATTTGAATTTTGTTAATAGCATTGCTCTGCTTTTAGTTGAATCTTTTATTTTTCTTATGTTTTATATTACTCTTGTGAATAAGAAGGATTTTGTTACAAAGGGTAAAGTAAAGTGTGCGCTCTTCATACTTTTTTATGTGGTACTAACATTCTTTATCTCAATGTATCTTCCACTGGGAATTCATACAATAGCGGCACTTTTAGCGACAATTCTAATATTAAGCTTTGTCACCAGAACAAATGTTTATAATGCGGTGATTGTCATTGTTGTCACAGGACTTTTTATTACTATTATAGATACAATTGTATCGAGTATTTATCTTGTTATTTTGGGAATAGATTTAAATGCACTGATGGTGCATCCTTTGTATTACCCGATGTTTGCATGGACATCGAAGGCTGTCCAGATTGCACTTGCATTGACGATCTACTTTTCAAAAAACGAAAAGTTGAGAATAAATGTACTTAAATCAAATAGCGGACAGTATATGTATGTCGTTATTCAGCTATTTCTGATGACCCTTTTTATTGGAAGCATCAATTTCAGCATGGGCGAAATGAAGAATAAATCGGTGTATATTCTATTGATGATCTTGATTTATGCATTGAGTCTGATACTATCCATTTTCGATATGAAGGAACGTGAGCAAATTCAAAATGTATTGAATAAGAAAAAAATTCTGGATGAGTATGTAAAGAATTTGGAAGAGGTCATACAAGTCATACGAAGAGAAAAGCATGATTTTTTGAATCATGTTCAGACAGTTTATGCCATATGCAAGCTTGGAAAACCGAATGCTTTAGTGTCAATTGACAACTATCTGCAAAGACTGTCAACAGACTTGAAAATGTCCTATCGGTTTTTTGAAACGGGAAACGACTATATTGATGGCTTGCTTGCTATAAAAAATCATATCTGCATAGAGAAAGACATTGATTTTTTTGTAAATATTGCTGCTCAGTTCACTCTGGCCAAGGCTGATGAAAGTGACGTTGCAGGTATCGTCGGGAATATCATAAACAATGCGATTGAGTGTATGCAGAGTTTACCTGAAGCCGTGGAAAAGAAAATTGAATTTATAACATATATTGAAAAAAACAAATTCTTTCTAAGGATAGCAAACAATGGACCCGTTATTCCAATCCATCTGATTGATACTATTTTTGATAAGGGTGTAACAACCAAATCAGATAATATTGATCACGGAATTGGCTTGTACATTGTAAGGCAGCTTGTTGAAAAGAATAAAGGTAAAATTCTTGCAGCCAGTACGTCTGATATGACAGAATTTATCATGGAGTTTGATATCAAGGAGGAAGTGAATGCAGATCGTAATCAATACGCTGCTATCTAAAATTAAGGAGTATAATCCGGAGTTGAATGAAGCACAGATTAGTTCACGCAAATTCGGACTTGAAATACTTATAAATGAATTGTCGAAGGTCATAATTTACCTGATTATATTCTCTATCATTTCCCAGGCAGGTTATTATTTGCTATCTTTATGTATCTATAGTTCGATCCGATTAGCGACAGGAGGATACCACGCAAAATCCTATCTTGGATGCCTGATTATATCCTTTATTATATTTTGTGCCACTATTTTATCAGGTCGGTATATAACATTGATTATGCCCATAAAAGCAGCACTGCTACTGGTTTCATTCAATATTACTGCAATATATGCACCTGTGGAGCACAAGAATATAACCCAGAAAAACCGAAGCAGAAGAAAAACCTTTAAATGGCTATCCCTTTTACTGGTTATATTTTGGAGTTGTTTTTCCTTTCTGCTGCCGGGAGGATGGGGAGTGACAGCTATTGCCACGATATTTTTTGCAGCATTGATGCAGCCTGTTGGAAAATGGTTCAATCCAGTTATACGAGCAGAATTCAGAGGATGAAAAAGGGAGTAAAGGTGATTTTATGAAGACAATGACTATTGAGGTGCAAGAAAGAGGAGCCATACAAAAGTCAGCAGTGCAGGAATTACATTCGGATAAAGTTGAGGAATTTCTGGAGGTACTGGTTTTACTATGCAACAAGCTCGATGTGGACGTGCCACTGTGGACTTACAAGAATGAAAAAACACTGCAGAAAAAAAATGAAGTAAGCATGATAATTGATAGTGAATTAGATACGCATCTGAGAATCCATATCGATTAGAGAACGATTTTTATAATTTTGGTGAAAAGATTTATGCAAACGACATAGCAAGATAGGGGGCATTATGTTGAGTATGAACAAGGAAGCAGGAAATGATGTAAATTTGTCTGCAATAATGGTCATCTTTGGGGGTACCGGCGATTTAACCCACAGAAAGCTGATGCCTGCTTTATACAATTTGATTTATAATAGATTGCTGCCGGAGAAATTCGCAATTGTATCTACAGGCAGAAGGGAAAAAACACAGGACCAATACAGGAATGAGGTCCTTGACTCACTGAAGAAATTCTCCCGTAATAAAATTGATGACCTTTTATGGGAAAGGCTTAAGGAGAGAATCTTTTATTTCCAGTTTGATTTTGCGGAACAAAGTGGATATCCGGGGCTCAAGGACTTTTTGGATGAACTGGACAGCAAAAACGGTACCGGTGGGAACCGGATATTCTACCTTGCCGTTGCTCCGGAGTGTTTTGAGAGGATTATACATGGAATCGATGTAAATAACCTTGCTAAAAAGAAAGATTCTTGGAACAGACTTATTATTGAAAAGCCCTTCGGGAAGGATCTGATTACTGCCAGGAAGCTGAATGAAAAGCTTTTGGGGGTTTTTGAGGAAAAAAACATTTATAGGATTGATCATTATCTAGGCAAGGAAATGATTCAGAACATCATGATACTAAGGTTTTGTAATCCTATTTTTGAATCTCTATGGAGCAATAAATATATAGACAATATTCAGATATCTCTTAATGAGAAGTACGGAATTGGCACCAGAGGGGGTTATTATGAGCATTCAGGGGCTGTGCGTGACATGGTTCAGAACCACATTATACAGATACTCTCGCTGGTGGCCATGGAGCCGCCTGTGAATCTCAAGACAGAATCGATCAGAACGGAAAAGCTGAAGGT
>JAEZNF010000055.1 GCA_023441845.1 Bacillota bacterium
CTGCCGATTTCAACCATCTGTTCTGCGGTGACTCTCCGGTCAACATGATGCTTTTCCCAGTATTCTCTTCCGTATTCCGGCATCCATACCGTATTATATTTTTTCGCCAGCGCTTCGCATATAGTCGTTTTTCCGGTAGACATGGCACCCACAAAGACTACCCTTGTAATTAAATCTTTGTAGACAACAGGGTCAATAAATTCCCTGTACCTGTAAGAGTCTTGCCGTATCATGGTCGCAGAGACGGGAAATGTATCCCTGCCCCTGTCAATCTGTATGTTTTCAGCTCCAAGCGCCTGACTAACATGCTCTCCATAGAATTCATTCGAGTAAAAATGCGTTATTTTGATTCCTTCAAGTCTATTTATAATGTAGTCCTCATTCAGTTTTTTGATCTCGGGCGTATCTCCAACTTCCTGCGGCCCATCCCACGCCTCAATTACTCTGGTACCGGGATATAGTGTTTTAATCCACCTGCTTCTTATATGTAAAGGAATTTCGAACAAATCAGTGTCATATATAAGCACTATAAGCTCATCAGATTCCTTTAACGCTGTTTCAATCATAAATTGGTGCCCCTTATGCAATGGAGCAAACTTCCCCAGAACCAAACCGGTCTTTTTCATGTTTTCCACTCCTTTTAACCAACAATTTGCGGAACATCTTTTTTGTCTTCCGCCTGTGAACCCTTGGTCCATACATACAGCCCATAGACACTGTTAACAAGATATGCGGTCCACATAACTACCATTGTTACGGCATCGCTGCTTCCATCCATCAGCCTGATAGTCCACATAATAGTTTGAGCTATGTTGATGCCTATGTATATAAACCATTGCTCTCTATACCGCCACATCATCGCGAGCGTAGCCAGAATTGATGCAACAACATTGAAAGCATCCAGATACGGAGTATTTTGCCCCTTCAACGTTGAGAGCCAGATACCGTAAACAACTGATGCAACAGCACATATCAGAACCAACCCTATAATGCTCTGTCCTTTCATTTTTCTCATGATGACCGTGCTGTCCTTAGTCCTGTTTCTCCACATGAACCAGCCAATTATTCCGGTTGGTACGAAAAAGAAAAGATTCAGCATAACTTCGCCATATAAACAATTCTGATAGCTTACCCATGCATATACTGCAGAACTATAAATACCGAAGGCATAGTTCCACAAATTCCCCTTGGCTGCAAGGACAACGCACATAACTCCGGCCAAAGAAGCAGAAATTGCCCAGAAGCTGCTTTTCCATAAGTATGATAAAGCCAGCATAATTACTGCAAACGAAACCAGCCACACCTTTTCAAACAGGTTCCATCCTTTTATTTTCACAAGCGATCATCCTCTCTTATTTTGCGATTTAAAGCTTAGCACTGAATAAGTCTATTATATAAAATCTAAAATCTCAAAATTCAATTTAAAACCGTGAACCATGCCTATATTATTTTTTGAGCGCTATATGCCTGAAATGTGCCTTCATCAAAACAAACCACAAGTGCTTTCTCAATGAATGGTACCGTCAACACCGTCTCCGCCGAGCGATGAAGTATTCGCCGCATTAACTATGGCATCAACAGCCTGTTTTGTTATATTTCCCTTAACAATTTCCGCTTATTTATCATAACAATCACCTCATAATATTTCGCTTTAAAATCTTATCAACATAACAAGGTCTGATTAATAGTGGCATCAAGACTTATTAATAATGTGTTCTTAACAAATTATTAATAACATTATACCGGTATTTTATTTCCATGTCAATATTGATTTCATATATATAATTGTCATATTTGTATGAAGCAGCCTGTGCTGTTAAGCTGACACAGAATACTCCAATCAAAGTGGCAATTTTACCAGTTTCAAAATGCTACGGTTATCCAAATAAAAATACATATTAACAACATGATAATTACAAATAAAGTCTAAAAAAGGCAGTTGGTAGAAATTATCGGGCATGGTCAGACCAGTGGATAAACTGGAAAGTAGGGGATATTGAAGAAAAATGCAAAAACAAATTTTAGAGGGCAGAAATAATAATGGTTGAGTCAAGATGTGGGATTTTATGTAGTAAATTTGAATATAAAGAACCGATGAAATGTGATGGTTGCACTAATATAACAAAACCCTTTTGGGGGGTGGTAATGTCCCGTAAAATCCTGTTGCAAAAATAAGGCGCTAGAGCATTGCGGGAAGTGTGATGGATTTCCCTGTGACGTATTAAAACAATTTTCTTATGACAAAGAACTGTCCCTTGTCATATAATTATATATACTATTAAATGTCTAAAAAGTATTATATACTAATTAAATAATATTATTAACAAGAGAGGAGAATTATAATATGAAGTTAGCGAGAAGTAAAGCATGTTCTTTATTGTTATCAATGGGTATTATAGTTGGTAGTATTGTGGTACCGGTTCATGCAGCCGGAAATACAGATTTTGTTCCAAAAATTTCTGCAGTCGACAGCTTTGAAAATCCGACGTATGCGATTGGAGAATTGAGTGAAAAGTCAGGTGACACCCCTGAAAAGATTGTTGAGAAAAATTACAGTAAAAAGCTTAATGGTAGTATAAAACAAAAGAGTTTCAAGCAAAACAGCAAGGTTAAAAACTCGGCAGGTAGAACTGTTATATCGACAGTCCAGACGTATAAAGGATTCCCCGTATACGGTACCGACCAGAACTTCCATATAAATGGTGACGGCGTAATAGAGCTAATTGCAGGAAGCAATGTCGATGATCTTGAAAATAAGGTTATATCGAAAAGTTTTACTGAAAAGTATTCTCAAAAGGCTGTAATAGATGCAGCAGAAAAACACCTGGGGTATAAACCGGATTATACAAAAGCTCCCAAGGCTGAAATAATACTTTATCCTGTAAACGGCAAGTATAATTATGTGTATAAAGTTGATGTCAAATCGTTTTCTCCATACTATACCAGTTGCACTTACTATATTAATGCAGCCGATCTATCCATCATTAATGTATACAATCATATATGCAGTGCCGAACAGCCGGCTACCGGTATCGGCACTGGACAAATGGTCGCTGACAAAACTCTACAGATGGTTAAGAATACTGATAATACTTATTCACTGAAAAATACATATGAGAATTTTGGAACATATTATGCGTCAAATTTTGCCGGGAAAAAGGTGAATATTAGTGATGTATTATTCAGTGACAGTGACAATAATTTTAACTCCGGCGATATCTCTCAAAAGGCTGCGGTAGATGCGCACAGTAATATAACAAAAGTAATAAAGTTTTTCAGCGGTGCACCGTTTTACAGAAGCAGTAATTCCTATCTTAAGGTTGGGATCGTAATAGAAGACCAACAGTACCCTACGCAACCAAATGCATATGGCGATGTAGGTTATGTAGCTTTCAATACAGTACTAGGTGGTAATAGCAGAAGTTTATCCTGTTGTATGGATGTTGTCGCCCATGAATATTTTCATGGAATTTTAAACTCCGAAGGAATGAAATACCTTCAAAAGGAAGAAATGGCGATTAATGAAGGTTTATCAGATATATTCGGTGTTCTGGCAGAATACTTTATTACCAATGACGGCTCTCTTGACGATTGGTATATGGGTGAAGATATTGGGAGATACCTTAGAGATTGTGCTAATCCTATGATTGATGAATACAGCGATTTTACTGCTTACTTACAAGATCCGTATTATGATCCGCATATGGCAGGTGGTGTTATAACCAAAGCAGCAAGACTTATGGCTGTGGGAGGAACCTTTAACGGTGTAACGGTTAATGCCATAGGCTATGGTAAAATTGCACGAATTTTCTACAACCTAATAGTTGACCGTTATCTTACCTCTAATATGACTTTTAAACAAATTGCCAACTATACCGTTCAGATTGCCAACCTTTTGTATGGTGGCAACAGTCAAGCTTTTAAGAGTACGAAGGATGCCTTTACTGCTGTAGGTTTATTTACTGCAGCTCCTCAAAATTTCAGGTTGATGTACATAAATGGCACACAAATTCAGCTTGCATGGGATGCTCCGGCGGGTTCGAGGATTGGTGTATATAGAAAAGGCTCAACCGGAACAAAAGGTGAGCCGGTCTTGGTTATGACTACAACAAATCAATATGGTGTACAGGTTGACATGGTATCGGGAAGCAATGATTATTATATAGCTTATCTTGATGGATCGGGAAATAGGACCTCAACATTTAGCAATGCTGTTAATGTTGAAAATCAACTGCCTAAAAGTGCTCCAACCAACTTTACGATAACAAACAATGTATTCAGTTGGAGTTATGGTGTAACAGGTGATAAATTTGTGGTATTCAGAAAAATCAATGGTACAAATGATGAATTTCTGAAGGTTGGCGAGACAACAAACAAACAATTGCCAGTAGGCTCACTCATTGGCAAGTATGACTTTAAGGTTGCAGTAGTCAGTACGGATGGAACAAGGATTTCTCCATTCAGTAATGTATGTTCTGTTGAAGCATACTCAGGTGCACCAACTAACTTTAGACTCACAAGTTCAACAAGCACAAAAGCTACATTCTCATGGAATGAGACATCAGCCAACAGGTATGCTGTATACAGAGTAAGAACCGGAACTTCAGATATGCCCCAACAGGTTAAAGAAGTAAAGGAAACTTCTTTGGAAGTGGATTTGATTTCTGGAACATATGATTATAAGGTTGCAGTTGTGGACCTTGAAGGCAATAGAATATCAAATTTCAGCAATTCGGTGTGTGTGGTTAGATAAGATGCATGACAGGGGCCGGTTCTTTGACACGCTTAGGTAGCGTATTAAAGAACCGGCCCCTGTCTTACCTGTCATAAAAGCAACTACAGGCACTGTTAAAATGAACAAGGTTCCAAAATTAGTGAAGTTTCGTTATAATTATCAGGCTTTGCTGGTGTTCCCTGCCATATCCCTCAATCCAATAATGCTGCAAATTCCATCACTCCGCCAAAACACTCAAACCGGCAGGGTTATCGTATTTTGTGAATTTATCCAAAACCCTTCAGCGGTAATAAATGGGGATGAGCAAATTGATTTTTGCTCATCCCGTTTTGACACTTAAATAAAGGTGCGAATATCGCACCCATATACGCTTAATACTTTATTGTTTTTGCAAGTAAATCCTTTCCCGCAACAGTATCTCTAAAAATTGTCCTCGCAGCCTCAATATATTCCTCAGGGTCTGTAAGCGACGGACTGTAGTGAGTAAGCCACAGTTCCCCAACGTTCCCTAGCTTTGCAAGCAGCGCTGCCTCGGAAAACATCATATGCTTTTTCTGCACAGCCTTGGAAGAATCCTCCGCATCGCCGTACATACCTTCACAAATAAAGAGGTCAGAGCCGTTAATAAACCCTGCCAATTCCTCTGTCGGCCTTGTATCGGTGCAATAACAAATTTTAATCCCTTTCCTGGGAGCACCCAAAACCATTTCGGGAGTAATAACCCTGTCTTCCAGTGTAATTGTCTCACCTTTTTGCAGACGGCTCCAGTAGTTAACAGGAATCATCAGCTTATTGGCACGTTCAACCTCAAATTTGCCCTGCCTCTTAATCTCAATACAATATGACAGGCATGTAAGGGTATGATCCACCGGTATGCTTTTGATATAAATATCGCTTATGCAGGTTTCAGCACTTTCGCTGTCCGGTAATTCAACTATTTGAAGCTCATATGGTAATTCCGGTGAAATCACCGTTAAACCTTCAACCACTTTTTTTAGTCCTGGAGGCCCTATCATGGTTAATGGCTCTGTCCTCCCCGAATTGCCCAATGTAAGAAGGAATCCGGGCAATCCGGCTACATGATCTGCGTGATAGTGGGTAAACAGGACAGCATCAATTGCCTTAAATCCCCATTCGGCCATTTTAAGCGGGATTTGGGTTCCTTCCCCGCAATCTATCAGAATCATTCTTCCGTTATATCTTATCAAAAGGGATGTGAGCCACCTGTCCGGCAGCGGCATCATCCCACTTGTTC
>JAEZNF010000115.1 GCA_023441845.1 Bacillota bacterium
CTTCAATATGAGGTTTTCAAACTGCTTTTCAAAGACGCGGGATACACCGTTCTTGGCGACCTTAACCAGGCAATAGAAAAAGATGCGAGTCATTCCTTATATGATGAAGTTATAGACATCCTTGATAAAAAGAATTCCGTGAAACTGACATTAAATAAGAGCTACAGGGCTTCTTACGAGATCAATGCATTTACCCGGAAGCTGCTTGGAGAAACTATTGACCTTATATCCTTTGAAAGGCATGAAGCAGAGCCTGAGGTAATACACACGGATGACCGGGAAGCGAAGGATATTGCTGTTATAAACGATATAAAACGTTTTTTTGAAGAAGGTTATGAGTCTGTCGCGGTAATATGTAAAACAAGGCAGGAAGCCGAAGAGGTATATAGAAGGTTAAATAACAGGATTAAAGTCGGCTTGATAAACCCCGAGGATGGCGAAGTGCAGAAGGGAGTTTCGGTTATACCATCATATATAGCAAAAGGACTGGAGTTTGATGCAGTTATTGTTTATGATGCCGGCAAAGAATACTATTCTTCCCATCACGATAAAAAGTTATTGTATGTGGCCTGTACAAGGGCACTTCACCGGTTGGCAATTTATTATTCAGGAGAGATCAGTCCGTTTCTTCAATAAGTTTGTTGTTTTAATTTTAATGTTTACGGGGAATATATAATTGAAATCTTTAATGCTATTTTAAGGTGGTATATTATGTCAAGTGGAATCAGAATTACCGAAGAACAGGCTTTTTACGCCATTAAGAACGGGGAATTTGATAAAGATGTCATCGCGTCCAGGAATAACGTTGTGGTGATAATGACACAGGATTGGTGTCCGCAATGGCTTCATATGCAAACATGGCTGTATGATGCACTTAACGGGCATGATGTTGGCTTGTATGAGCTCTTGTATAATAAAGTCAGTTACTTCAATGAATTCAGAGAATTCAAGGAAACTGTATGGAAAAATGATGAAATCCCTTATCTAAGGTTTTATAAAGCCGGAAAATTATTTAGAGACAGCAACTATATAATCAGAGAAAGGTTCCATAAAATTTTACTTGATATGTCCGTAGTATCAATATAGTGTATAGATATTTATTTATTATTTAAATGGGACACCCCTTATCACGAGAGGAGCTACTCCTTGTAAGGGCTTTGTCCCATTGTCTTTTTATTAATTTTTATATTGAACGCGATAAAGACTTTACATAGCGCTTCAATTTCCCAGGATGCATGGGCGGGTAATGAAGCGAAGCGTAATGACCGGCCTTAACAAAATATCACGAAAATAAATTTTTCAATATTAATTCATTTTCGTGATTTATATAGTTGCACTTTTTTTATATTTTAGTATTCTATATATATGTTCATTATTTTTTCTATGAAGAAAACTCATAGCCACACAAAAAAAATTATGTTCTGCGAATTTCTTAATATAGGAAGGGAGTATGATTTTACTTGACTGTTCCAAAGTTATTCAACTTTAATGGCAGGAAAGGCAAAGATGCTCAAGAAAATTCCCTTGTTGAAACACTGCTGAGAATTAAAGAAGGGGACAGGAACCTTAGGGACAAGTTTATTGCCGATCACAAGCTTTTTATATTAAAGGTTGTTTCTCATACAACCGGTAAATTCATTGATACCGGGAACAATGATGAATACTCCATCGGTTTGGAAGCGTTCAACGAGTCGATTAACAGTTACGACCTGCACAGGCATTCGAATTTCTATAAATTTTCCGAGCAGGTAATAAAAAGGCGCATAATCGACTACATAAGAAAAACTCGAAAAGAGCGGCTTGTATGTCCATTCTCTTCCATTGACGAATACGGCGATTTTGAAGAAAAATATCTTAAATCCGACTCTTACTATAAGTACGACGAGATAGAGTCCATGGAAGATATATTTGCACTCAAGCAGGAATTGTCGGAATACGGGATTTCCATTGTGGAACTGGCTTTAAATTCCCCCAAACACGACGATTCAAGAAAATTGTGTATAGGAATAGCACGTGTTTTAGCTGAAGACGACGAGCTTTTCTTAAAACTTAAGAAGAACAAAAACATACCGCGAAATGAACTTTTAAAAAAAGTAAATGTACACAGAAGAACAATAGAAAACAACAGAAAGTTCATAGTAGCTGTTACACTTATTATGAAAAGTAACCTGGATATTTCCAAAAAATTTTTCCAATTTGCGGAAGGAGGATGGTAACATGAATAATGCCGGTATTATATATGAGATACAAAAAAATAAAGTTATTGTCCTTAATTCCGACGGGGAGTTTGTATTTATCAGAAAAAAAGGCTGCATGGACATAGGACAGGTTATAGAGTATTTCGATACCGATATTTATAAAAATAAAAACCCTATACTCAGGTTTGCTCCTGTGGCTTCCGGTATTGCGGCCGTTCTGGTATTTGCCGTGCTTTTTTTCCATTCGTTTTATAACACAGGCACGAGCAATATATACGGATTTATAGATGTTGATATAAATCCCAGTATTGAATTTGCCTTTGACAGGGAGTATACCGTCTTAAAAGTTATTCCCCTGAACGGCGATGCAGTAAGGATAATCGAAGGGCTCAAATTAAAAGGCGAACCGCTTTACATTGCTCTGGAAAAATTTATTGATAAATCCGGCTCCCTGAACTATATAGACCTTAAAGGCCATAATCCCGTTCTTATCAGTGCTGCTTTGAATTCAGAGTCTAAAGAGCATAATTCAAATAATGAAAATGCGCTTGATACGCTTCTTAATGATATAACCAGTAAGATTGAGGAAGCGAACATGAAGAAAGGCGCAGATATTGATTTAAAGGCCCTTAAGGTAACCCCTGAAGAGAGGAAAATAGCCTTAAAGTATAATATCTCAATGGGAAAATATCACCTGTATGCAAATGCGAAAGAACAGGAATTTAGCAGTGAAATAAAAAATTTGCGTAACAAAAAGGTGTCCGAACTATTGAAAAAGGTTGATATAAAGGCATCCGATCCCACTCCAGGCATTAAGACCGTAATATCAATGCCTCAGTCCCGGAATACAAGCAAAGCTCCATACACAAAAGAACCTGACAAAAAATATACTGCGGGATATCCGGTAAGTACCGGTCCAAAGGGAATAACACCGCCGCCCCTACCTGTAATAAGCCAGACAGTTACACAAAAGCCAGTACAGACAACCCAAAAACCGGTCCAGAGAATAAATAAAAATATTGCAATTCAGTTTTACGGGCCTGAAAAGCTAGTTAAAACACAAGGTATACATGTTGACTTCAGGATAACCAATACAGGCAGCGATCCTCTGGATTTAAGAAACGTTAAGGTAAGATATTATTTTTCGAGGGAAGGTACTTCTCCTGTGAAGTATGCCAAATATTTCTTCAGCCCCGGTGGAACAGGAGATTTTCACGCAGAAATTCTTACACTGCCGAAAACACCAGGTGCAGACCACTGCGTAGAGTTTAGCTTTGATAAAGGGAGTGTATTACCCGGAAAGGATGCATATATCCAGGGTGAGATAACTCAGGAAGACTGGGGATATTTCGTTCAAAGCAATGACTACTCCTTTAACTCTTCCGATAACGAATATGTAGATTGGAACAGGATGACTGCTTATGAATCGGGGGTTCTGGTATGGGGTATTGAGCCTTAATATCTAATAATTTCACCGATACAAATAGCATAAAACCCAACAATCGTGTTGTTTTGAGACAATACGACTGTTGGGTTTTTATTAATAAAATCTTCTGTCATCAATTAATTTCCGCTTTTCATAATATAAACTTCAACTCTTCTGTTCCTGTCCCTGCCGCCGCTTGTTTCATTTGATGCAATTGGCATTTCAGAGCCCATCCCTAAAATATCTATTCTATCTTTGAGTACGCTGAATTTATTTAAAATGCTCTCTTTTACACGAAGAGCCCTTTGTTCGGACAGTTCGATATTCATATCGTAATTGCCTGTACTATCCGAATATCCTACCAATAAAATTTTAGAATCAAGATATTTATTTCTATATAAGAAGTTTATAATCATTTCCAGATTCATTATGGATTTGTTGTCAAGTTCGAAACTTCCGTTTTCAAACAAAAAATTAAGCGAAAGTCTTCCCTGTGCATTGGAAAGTATTTGATTATATTTTTGTTCTACATTCTGATTATTAAAGTTTAGATTGGCAAATGGCTTAAGGTTTTCATCAACTTCAATATTTATCGTAGCAAAGCCATTATCTTTTATTATATTCTGTCCCTCATCAGATGTAACGTAATTCATAAACTCATCAGCATATGAGTTTTGTGTATCCAAAGGGCAGTAGAGATATATTCTCCTGCTCAGGTAATAGTCTTCTGTAGCAATGTTAAACTGATTGGGAAAAACAGGGCCTGCAGTGCCCTGCGATATTGCAAGAGTCTTGGTGCCTTCGCTAAAGGAAAAACTGGTAAACCCTATGGAGTTTATGTCCTTTGACACCTCTTTGGACAAGTCCTTAAAGCTCTCAATCCTTACCGCTTCACTTGAAATATCTTTGTCATTCAGTATGAGATTTTTAAAAGTGTTGTATGTCCCTGAATTTTCATCCCTTGAAAAAACTTTGATTTTACCGTCATTTCCCCCAAGCTGTGACCAATTGGTAATCTTACCGCTGAATATATCTGAAATTTGTTCGACAGACAGGCTATTTATGGGATTATCCCTGTTTACTATTACCGAAATACCGTCTAATGCAATTATATTTTCGGATTTCAGCGTAGAAAAGTCTCCAATACCGGCAGCCTTCAGAGTATTAATTTCCTTTTCGTTTATTTTCCTCGATGTCATACCTATATCGCATGCCGCTGACTCAAAG
>JAEZNF010000133.1 GCA_023441845.1 Bacillota bacterium
GTATTTTTCCTTGGCAGTTATAATGGCACTTATCTTTGTATTTTCAGGATGTAATAGCAGTGAAAGCAGTACTAACGCAAAAACTACCGAAGCGGTGGCAACTGCAGTAAATGACTCAAATAATGCAAATACCGAACCCCAAAAGGATGCTGTGAAAAATGAAAGCACTACAAATGAGATTCAAATTTCATGGTTTGAAAACCCGCCGCATATATTCGTTGATAAACAAAGCGGCAAATTGACAGGTGCGGTATATGATCTGATTGAAGAAAAAATTGCACCAAAAATGAATGTGAAATTTGTATGGGATAAGGAAGCATCTGCTATTCCAAGACAAACAGCTAATTTTGAAGCAAACAGCAAATCGTTTGCGTCTGCCTTACTTACTAAAAATCCTGACAGGGAAAAGATATCGATATGTACCAATAAAACTTTTTTTAATAGTAAAACTGCAATAGCAGTAAAAAAAGATAATCCACTTAATGAGGTTAAGAAAATTGATGACATACTGAACCTTAAGATCGGATATGCTGAGAAAAGCTTTATAAGTCCGTTTATGGAAGATACCAGAGTAAAATTTGAATTGGTATCTGCAAGCAACTATCATGAAACAAATTTAAAAAAGCTCACAGCAGGACGATTAGATGCAGCTTATGCCCCGGATAAGGCGGCATTTTTGGAACTGGTAAAACAAATGAATTTGGAAAATGATATAAAGATACTTGACCTTCCTGAAAACAAAGCACCTTTTTATGTAGTATTTTCCAAAGCGGCAAGCAGTATTGCGGACAAATACAATGAAGCGACAAATGGCATGGATTTGGAAAAAGAATATCTTGATCTGTTATCAAAATATATCGACACTTCAAAACTATGATTAAGTGAGTATAAATATATTACATAAATTTGACAGCTGCTATTATATTTGTTTATGACTAGAGATATTATTGTGTTAAAAAACAAGAGACACAATAATATTATCTTAAAGTCGTTTTAACTGACAAGTTTCTACGTAATTCCGCCCCCTACAACCATTTTCCGGAGGGTATTATTTATGAAGGTTTTAGAGCTTAAAAATAGAGTCTTTAACACTGGTTTTGCAAGAAAGGCTATGCAGCTTTTTAAGTTTAAAAAATTATCGTTACGTTTCTCTGTTCCAACGATAATTGCTATTACGGTTATTTTGTTGTTTTATATTGTAAATAGTGGAATGAGCATCAATAAATCGCAGAATGAGAGTCTGAAAGAAAGATCAGAAGGACTTTTAAAGATCGCAGAGGTGTCTGCTGTCGACCCGTTATGGCAGTTTAATATGCCTGGCATTGAATCTATAGGAAATGCTTTATTAGCAAATAATGAAGTTGCTTTTGTTGAAATATTTGACAGCGACAACAAGACTTTGTTCAAAAAAGAAAAAACCGGAGCTCAATACAATAAGAAAGATTTATTACCTCCATTGAGTCGTGAAGTTTCCAAGGAGGACGAAAAGCTCGGAAGAATTGAATTAACTTTTACAAAATTCTTTGCAATGAAGGAAGTTTCTAGATTCATGATATCAGTACTTGTACAAACAGTGGCAATTGTCGTTGTTATATGGTTGATAATCCTTTTGATTTCCAGAAGTATTGTGAGATCAATCAAAAAGCTGTGTGAATTTGTCAACAAAATATCTCAGGGCGATCTTACTTCGTCCGTAGAAATTGATTCGGAAGATGAGATTGGCTTTTTGGGAGAAAAAATTCAAGAAATGTCGTCTAATCTTTCACATTTAATCAATAAAATAAATGAAGTTTCAAATTTATTGAATAAGTCATCAACGGAACTGGCTGAATCTTCAAATGTAAACTATGAACTGAACAAGGAAATATCTACCTCGGTCGAACAAATAGCCCAGGGCACTACGCAGCAGGCAAAGGACGTAAGTGATGGCGTCGAACAGGTTAACGAGCTTGCAACTATAATTGAAAAGGTTATTTCGTCAACAAACATTCTGGAAAAGGAAATAGAAAATACAGAAAAACTAAAAAATACAGGTATGGATGCTATTGGTAATCTTAGTGCAAAAACCAAGCAAAATAGCGAGTTTTCAAGTAAAATTAAAGAAATTGTATTGGATTCTCAAAACGGAGCAGAAAAGATAAGCAAGGCATCCGAAACCATATCGCAGATTTCGGCTCAAACGAACCTTCTTGCGCTGAATGCTGCGATTGAAGCAGCAAGAGCCGGAGAAGCGGGAAAAGGTTTTGCAGTAGTTGCAGAGGAAGTCAGAAAGTTGGCAGAACAATCATCAAAATCTGTTAAAGAGATTAACATAATAGTAAGAGATATACAAATTAACTCAAGTAATATAAGTAAAATGATAACCGAAATAAATGAGCTTTTAAAGGAGCAAACAAACTCCACGGCTCAAACTGACAAGATATTTAACGAAATTGCGAATGCAATACAAAATACAAAGTTCAGAGTGGAAGAAGTATTTTCACTGGGAAAAAGTATGGAGATAAAGAAAAACAAAATAGTTGAGATGATTGGCGATTTGTCTTCAATTATGGAAGAAACGGCAGCGGGCAGCCAGGAAGTATCTGCCACCGTAGATGAATATACAAAAATGGTTGAAAAACTCAATACCTCAAGTGAGGGAATGAAAGATACCGCAAAAAATCTTTCACAATCAATAGGAAAGTTTGTTGTAAAAAATGTCAACTGACAGCGCATTAGAGTCCTATTATATATTGAATCTTGATCAGTATGATACATATGAATTTAAAATAGAGATTTAAAACAACCTAAAACTCCAACTGTGTCAGAAAATACGGCTTAGGGGTTTTTTGTTTTATACAGTTGAACAATAAAAGGCATCAAGTGTAAGAAAGCTAAATTATGACAACCTAAAAGCTTGATTAATCTGGCTAAATTAATAATAATTAAATACCGAAAGCAAATATGCATTCAGTTTACCGTTGAAAAAATTAATAAAAAGTGAGAAAATAGACTTGGTCAATAATACAGGACAGGATGCAAGGGAATTCTTGTTTGAAATTGCAACTTTTTGAAGTTTAGATATCATAATTTATATATATTTAATTATTACTTGTTTGGGAGGAGAATTAAATAATGGGAGAAATAGTGGCAGTTGTACTTGCGGCGGGGGAAGGAAAGAGAATGAAGTCCAAAAACTCCAAAGTCGTACATAAGGTATGCGGTAAACCTCTTATAAAGTGGGTTTATGAGGCTGTCAAAAAAAGTGGGATAAATAGTAGTGTGTTTGTGGTAGGACACAGGGAAGATCAGGTAAGAGCGTGCCTTGGAAATGAAGTGTCATATGCTGTTCAGGAAAAGCAGCTTGGAACCGGGCATGCTGTCATGCAAGCCGAGGAGTTCTTAAAGGACAGGGAAGGTATTGCGGTTGTACTATACGGAGATACGCCTTTAATATCGGAAAGTACAATTAAAACGGCCATACAGTTCCATAAGAACAATGCCAATTCAGCTACTGTTATAACGGCTGAGCTTGATGATCCTACAGGTTATGGAAGGATAATAAGAGGCGTAAAGGGAGAATTTCTGAAAATAGTTGAGCACAAGGACACTAACGAAGCTGAAAGAAGTGTAAAGGAGATAAATTCGGGTATATACTGCTTTGATATAAAGGATTTGAGGGGAGCATTAAAAGAGCTAAGCAATAATAACAGCCAGGGCGAGTATTACCTCACCGATACTCTGGAGATACTTATGAGTAAGGGCTTAAAGGTTGGTGCTGTCAAGATAGCCGATTTCAACGAAATACTCGGTATCAATGACAGGATTCAGTTGGTTGAGGCTTCGGAATTAATAAGAAAAAGAATTAACAGGAGACATATGGCATCCGGAGTTACCATTATTGATCCCGATTCGGTTTACATTGATGATGAGGTCAGGATAGGTATTGATACTGTAATTTATCCGGGCGCTTATTTAGAAGGCGATACTGTTATAGGAGAAGATTGTATAATCGGACCGGGCAGCAGGCTTGTGAATTCACAAATCGGAAACGGCGCTGAAATTAACAATTCGGTTGTTCTGGATAGTTCAATAGGTGATGGAAAACACATAGGTCCTTTTGCATATGTAAGTCAATCGCAAGAATAAGGCAGGCAGTAAAGGAAGAAAGGGTAATAAAAGGGACTTAAGCGGGATAAAAAGAGCAAGTCCTGACGTGTTTGGGCTTTCTGTATGCGATATGTATAAAATGGACAGGCATTCTGAATTATTATGGAAATTCCATAGTTTATATACTATTTGATATATATAATTATAAGTATTTTGAAAGGGGAAAAGCAATGAATTTACATGGCAAGGACATTAAAATTTTTTCCGGGAATTCCAACAGGGAACTGGCTAAGGAGATAGCAGAAAAGATAGGTCTGCCTCTTGGAGCTGCCCATGTAGGGAAATTCAGTGATGGAGAAACGGCAATTAATATAGATGAAGTGGTCAGAGGTTCGGACGTTTTTATTGTACAATCGACATGTGAACCTGTAAACGATAACCTGATCGAGCTTCTCATAATGATTGATGCACTGAAAAGAGCTTCTGCGGGAAGAATTACTGCCGTAATGCCGTATTTCGGTTATGCCAGACAGGATAGAAAGGCGAAAGCAAGAGATCCTATTTCGGCAAAGCTGGTAGCAAACCTTATAACAGTAGCAGGAGCGGACAGAGTTCTGACGATGGATTTACATGCCTCGCAGTTACAGGGGTTCTTTGATATACCTGTTGACCACTTGCTTGGGGTGCCTATTCTTGCTCAGTATTTTAAGGAGAAGTTCGGCAACGCCGATGATATCGTAATTGTATCACCTGATGTCGGAAGTGTCGGCCGTTCAAGAAAGTTTGCAGAAAGAATTGATGCTCCGATTGCCATCATTGATAAGAGAAGGCCGAAGGCAAATGTTTGTGAGGTTATGAATGTAATAGGAGATGTAAAGGGCAAAAGACTTGTATTGGTGGATGATGTTATAGATACTGCAGGCACTATGGTTAACGGTATACAGGCACTTCTGGATATGGGAGCGAAGGAAGTATATGCGTGCTGTACCCATGCTGTATTATCAGGACCAGCCATAGACAGGATACAAAATTCACCGATAAAGGAACTGGTTGTATTGAATACAATACCTTTAAAACCCCAAAAGAAGATTGACAAGATAAAAGAGATTTCTGTTGCAGGCATTTTTGCCGAGGCTATTGAGAGAATATATGGAGATATATCAATGAGCACTTTGTTTACCCAACAGGATTAAATATTTTGTTTAAAGGTTAAAACACCGGGAAGGACTACTGCCTTTGTCGGTGTTTTTTCAATGTTTGTAGTTGGCTATGATCCTAATATAGCGGGAGGCGTTAGTTTGGAGGAGTTATATATAGTGGCAGGCCTGGGTAACCCCGGGTCAAGATATGAGAATACAAGGCACAATATGGGGTTTGATACTGTAGATCTGCTTTCTTCGGAATATAATATAAAAGTAACAAAGGTCAAGTTCAAGTCACTGATAGGAGATGGTGAGATAGAGGGTAAAAGGGTAATCCTGGTAAAACCTCAGACTTTTATGAACTTAAGCGGGGAGAGTATACGAGAAATAATTGAGTGGTATAAAATTCCCATAAAAAATATTATAATAGTGTATGATGATATTGACCTGCCCCTCGGCAAAATCAGAGTCAGGCCGAGTGGTAGTTCCGGGACTCATAACGGAATGCGTTCTATAATATATCAGATACAGTCGGACGGCTTCCCGCGTGTAAGGGTCGGAATAGGCAGACCGCCTGAAGGATGGGAGCTGGCAGATTTTGTACTCAGTAAGTTTAACGGAGAGGATAGAAAAACAGTTAATGAAGGTATAAAAAACGCTTGTAATGCTGTTGCGGCCATAATGAAGTCAGGTGTTGATACTGCTATGAACAAATTTAACAGATAAAAGGACAAACACTTATGGAATTCATAACAAATCCCTTGCTTGAGATAGATGAGTATAAGACTGTTTTAAACTCAATAAAAAGATATAATAATGCTATTAATATTTCTGGACCTTCTGATTCACAGAAGGTTCATATTTCCTATTCTTTATACCGGCATCTGGGTATCAGAGGCATTTACCTAACATACAACGAAATGCAGGCAAGAAAGCTCTATGAGGACTTTTCGTTTTTTATGGGCGATGAGGCGGTTTATTTTCCTGCAAAAGAAATCATGCTGCATGATGTTGAGGCCAAAAGCTATGATACGGCTTATCAAAGGCTGGATCTACTGAACAGGATAATAGAGAACAGATTTGGGATTATTGTGGTGTCTATTGAGGCTATGGTCCAGAAGCTTATTTCTCCCCAGCTTTTCAGTCAAAGCATTCTCGAATATAAAGTGGGGGACAGGATAGAGTTTACTGATCTTCCACATAAACTGGTATCGGCAGGGTATGAAAGAGTAAGCACTGTTGAAGGAAAGGGCCAGTTTGCCGTGAGGGGAGGCATTGCAGATATTTTCCCGGTTAATTTGGCTTATGCCGTCAGGATTGAGCTGTTTGACGATGAGATTGACTCCATAAGAGAATTGAACGTAGATTCACAGCGTTCTACCGATAAACTTGAGCGGGTTAAAGTAATACCTGCCCGGGAAATTATTTATTCCGTTGAAAAGCGTGAGAATGCTATAAGGAGTATTGAAAATGACCTTGCAGAGCTAATGAAAAAAGTCAAAACGGATAGAACCGATATCCGGGAAAAAATTATGAGCGATGTTGATAGAATGAATACCAGCTATTATTTTCCGGGTATAGACAGGTATATTCCGTACATCATGGATTTTCCGTCCTCCATATTGGAATATGCAGGAGATTCAATGGTCATAGTTGACGAACCTCAAAAGATAAAGCAGAGGGTTGAGAATATATTATTCGAGCATCATGAATACTGTAAAGCGTTGATGGAAAAGGGGCAGCTGCTTCCCCGGAGTTTTGACATATTCTTTGATTACGGGAATCTTTCCAAAATGCTTGTTAGTCAAAAGACGGTTTATTTAAACACATTTTCGGGAAATATCCCCGGCAGCGGAAATACGGTGGATATAAGTATTGCATCCAGAGCGACGGGATCTTATCAGGGACATATGGAACTTTTAACCGAAGATATCCTGAAATGGAAGAATAACGGCAGCAGGGTATTAATTCTGGCGGGGGCAAAAGTGCGGGGGGAAAAGCTTTCCGAGACGCTTCGTTCAAATGGAATTGAATCGGTTTACAGTGAAGATTGGCATGAGGATATTAAGAAGGGTCAGGTTGCTATAACCAACGGAAGCCTAAGCAGTGGTTTTGAATATCCGTCTATAGGGTTTGTAATAGTTGGAGACAAGGAAGTATTCGGTGTTGAAAGAAGGCGTCCTAAAGCTCGT
Source organism: Bacillota bacterium (assembly GCA_023441845.1). Taxonomy (GTDB): domain Bacteria; phylum Bacillota; class Clostridia; order Acetivibrionales; family DSM-2933; genus JAEZNF01. The sequence goes on from JAEZNF010000133.1 coordinate 7,424, forward strand.
GCTAAGGCCAAAGGCAGAAAGATAAACGTATTTACCGATCTGGATCCGGGAGATTTTGTTGTTCATCAGAGCCATGGAATAGGACAATATGTGGGTATTCAGCAGCTTGTTGTAGAAAATATAAGAAAAGACTATCTGAAAATATTGTATAATGACGGCGGCTATCTTTATGTGCCGACAAGCCAGTTGGATTTGATACAGAAATATATAGGCTCGGAAGGTAAGGCTCCAAGGCTCAATAAGCTTGGGGGAAGCGATTGGCTGAAGTTAAAAAACAAGGTTAAGGAATCTTTAAAAGAGATTGCCGGGGAGTTGGTGAAGCTATATGCTAAGAGGCAGGCAATGAAAGGCTTTGCATTTTCAAAGGATTCCGTCTGGCAGAATCAGTTTGAGGAAACATTTCCGTATGAAGAGACCGAGGACCAACTGAAATGTATTGAGGATATTAAGGCTGATATGGAAATGGAAAAACCCATGGATAGGTTGTTATGCGGTGATGTAGGCTATGGGAAGACGGAAGTAGCTATAAGAGCAATTTTTAAAGCTGCCATGGACGGTAAACAGGTTGCATACCTTGTTCCTACCACTATTCTTGCCCAGCAGCACTACCGGAATTTTGCCGATAGAATGAAGGACTTCCCGGTAACTGTCGATGTCATAAGCCGTTTCAGGTCGAGGGCTGAACAGAAGGACATCTTAAAAGGTGTAAAGACAGGCACCATTGATGTGCTGAT